>NZ_QSRV01000011.1:0-31448 GCF_003437235.1 Collinsella sp. TF07-1 | reverse complement strand
CTGGGTGGCGCCTGCTGGCATTGCCAAAACATCGACGCTCCCAATGACTACCGTGTGTCTATTAATTTTTCGAGCTTGTGCTGCGCTGCTGGTCGCTGGCGTATATCCTGTTAAGTCGTCAGCATACGATTCAACAGGGAAGGCAGATTATGCATTCTCCCCATCAACGCGACGCGCATCCACAGCCGGTATGCAGCCGTCGCATCTTTTTGGGTAGCGCTCTCGCTGCGAGCGCTTCTGTCGTCGCCGGCGCACTTGCCGGCTGCCAGCGTCCCTCCACGCTGGAAGTAGTTCAGTCCACGACGGGCGGCGGTCGCGACGACCTGTCCGATTCTGTGATCGGCAAGGATAAGATCCGCATTGGCATGGAGGCGGCCTACGCCCCGTACAACTGGCAGGTTTCCGAGGCCAGCGAGTTCACGATCCCCATCGATAACGTGCAGGGAGCCTACGCCGATGGCTACGACGTGCAGATCGCCAAGATCGTCTGCAAGGCTCTCGGCGGCGAGCCCGTTGCCGTCAAGCAGAGCTTCTCGGGCCTTATCGACTCGCTCAACAACGGCCAGATTGACCTCATCATCGCCGGCATGAGCGCCACGCCCGAGCGCGAGGAGTCCGTCGGCTTTTCCGACCCGTACTTCATTGGCTACTTTGGCCTGTTCGTAAAAGAGGGCTCGCCCTACCAAAACGCCACCAAGCTCAGCGACTTCAGCGGTGCCACGGTGCTCGGCCAAAAGGACACCATGCTCGATACCGTCATCGACGAGATTCCGGGCGTTGTGCACAAGAACCCGGTCGATTCGGTCCCCACGGTGTTCTCGAATCTGCTGCAGGGCACGTGCGACGCCGTGACCTACAACACTGAGAACGAAAAGGGCTATATGGCCCAAAATCCCGGTATCGTCCCCATCCACTTTGCCGAGGGCGAGGGCTTTAAGCAGGAGGTCACGGCGAATGTCGGTTGCCGCAAGGGATCGGACAAACTGCTTAAGCTCATCGACAAGACACTCAAGGGCATTAGCCAAGAGGAGCGCGACCAAATGTGGGACGCGTGCCTCGACCGTCAGCCGGCATAGGGAGGCAGCATGAAAGGCATCAATCGTCTGGCCTCCTTTATCAAGGCCGACCACCGTTATGTGTACCTGGGCACGAGCGTTATCGCGGCGCTCGGCTTGGCATTTAGCCAGCGCAACCCCACGCCGCTGAGCTTTTTGGCGCCCACCGGCATCTTCCAAGATTGCCTTTGGGCGATTCTTTGGGCCTGGATCGTCGTGTCGGCGGCAGCGCTCGTCACCAAGGTTATGCACTGGAGCGACTATCGCGAAAAGTCACCGTTTGCATCCGAGCGTTTCCGTCGCGGCGCGCGCCTGGGCAGCTATGTCGTGGTCGTCATCGCGGCGATCTTCTTTGTCGACCGCTGCGTCATGTCGTTTATCGACCTGGTGCAGGTGAGTATTGTCTCGGACTCCAACCCCAGCGACTTTTTGTCGAGCCTGGTCTACATGACCTACAAGAGCGGGGACTTCTTTATCCGCGGCATCGAGATCACCATCGCACTTGCGACCTTCGGTACCGTCATCGCTTTTTTCCTTGCGCTGCTCTTTGTGTTTTTGCGCATTCAGACCTTCGATCGCGTGGACAACGACCTGGTGCGCTTCTTTAAGAGTGTCGGCCGCGGCTTTGCGACCATCTACTCCACCATCGTGCGTGGCACGCCCATGATGGTCCAGGGCCTACTCATCTATTACGCGGGCTTCACCGTTTTGCGCGGCATGGGCTTCGAGACCGCCCAGGCCAACCAGATCTGGAGTACCTTCACTGCCGGCCTCGTCACCATCTCGCTCAACTCTACCGCCTACATGATGGAGGTCCTGCGCGGCGGCATCGAGTCCATCGACCCCGGTCAGGCCGAGGCAGCGCGCTCGCTGGGTCTGTCACAGTGGCAAGCCATGCGCAAGGTCGTGTTCCCCCAGGGCATTAAAAATGCGATTCCGGCGCTCACCAACGAGCTCATCATCAACATCAAGGATTCGTCGGTGCTTTCGGTCATCGGCGTGTTTGACCTCATGTACGCTACTACCACGGTCGCCGGCGTGTACTACCGCCAGATGGAGGTCTACTGCGTGGCGCTCGTGGTCTACCTGATCCTGACGCTCGTGGCGAGCCGCCTGCTCGAGGCCTTTGGCAAAAAGCTTGGCGCCGAGGCCCCGGCAACGCTGCCCAGCTCCAACTAGGCTCAAGACGAGGAGAATCATCATGGCAGATACCGCCACTACCGGCACCGCGGCCGCCGCACAGACCAATGAGCCGCTTATCCGCGTCGAGGGCCTGCGCAAGAGCTTTGGCTCGCTCGAGGTGCTTAAGGGCATCGACCTCGCTGTCAATCCCGGCGAGGTCGTCACCATTATCGGCGCCTCGGGCTCGGGCAAGTCGACCTTCCTGCGCTGCCTCAACCTGCTCGAGACCCCGGACGCGGGCCACATCTGGTTCCACGGCCAGGACCTTACGGCCGAGCGCTGCAATATCAATAAGCTGCGCGAGGACATCGGCATGGTGTTCCAGGGCTTCAACCTGTTCAACAATATGGACGTGCTCGACAACTGCACGCTCGCGCCCGTCACGCTCAAAAAGATGAGCAAGGCCGAGGCCGAGAAGGTCGCGATGGAGCATCTGGCGAGCGTGGGACTCGAAAAGTTCGCGCACGCCGCCGTGGGTCGCCTGTCCGGTGGTCAAAAGCAGCGTGTGGCCATCGCTCGTGCCCTGTGCATGAATCCGCAGATCATGCTGTTTGACGAGCCGACCTCGGCGCTCGACCCCGAGATCGTGGGCGAGGTGCTCGAGGTCATGCGCAAGCTCGCTGCCGACGGCATGACCATGGTCGTCGTCACGCATGAGATGGCCTTTGCCCGAACCGTATCCGACCGCGTGGTCTTTATGGACAAGGGCGTGGTACTCGAGGACGCCGCGCCGGCCGAGCTCTTCGGCAATCCCAAGCACCAGCGCACTCGCGAGTTCCTCTCTCGCTATCTCGAGGACAAATAACCGGCGCAAACGCCTACGTTGCAGGGCCGCTCCCGTGGGGCGGCCTTTGTCGTCACAATCGAAAGGATGTCATGGCCGAGGTTTGGCGCTTCTTTGCGCATGAGGACGATTTTGCCGATATGGACGAGGCCGGCGCGTGCGAGCGCTTGGGCCGCGTGCTGTCGTTTCCGACCATCTCGAGCATGGATGCCGAGGCGGTGGACTGGCAGCCCTTCGACGACCTGCGCGCCTATATGCAGCAGGCCTGGCCGCGCGTGTTTGCGGCGGGCGAGGTCGAGCTTATCGACCACTCGCTGTTGGTGACGCTTGGCGGTTCCGACTCCGCCCTCAAACCCGTCATGCTCATGGGCCACATGGACGTGGTCCCCGTGGTGCCGGGTACCGAGGCCGACTGGACGCACGCCCCCTTTAGCGGACAGGTGGACGACACCTACATTTGGGGTCGCGGCGCTATCGACATGAAGGATCAGGTCGCAGGCATTCTCGAGGCGGTTGAGTATGCGTTGGCGCACGGCTGGGAGCACAAGCGTTCGCTGTTGCTCGCCTTTGGCCAGGACGAGGAAACCACGCAGTACGGCGCTGGAGCTATCGGCCGCGTGCTCGAGGAGCGCGGTGTTGAACTTGAATATCTGATCGACGAGGGTGACTACCGTATTGTTTCGGCTGCCGAGTACAACGCGGGCGAGGGTTGGCTCATGCACGCCGACCTGGCTGAGAAGGGTTATGCCGACATTGTGCTCAAGACAAAGAGCGCGGGTGGGCATTCTTCCAACCCCTACGGCGGCACGTCGCTCGAGGTGTTGAGCCGTGCCATCACCGCAATCTGCGATATCGAGTGGCCGACGCGCGTCACGGACCTGCTTGCCGCACAGCTCGTCGAGCTGGAGCTCTACACGGCCGACGAGATTGCTTCCAACAGGGACGCCATCGTGCGCGAGTGCCTCGCCAGCAAGAAGCTCTATCCGCTCGTGACCACCACCTGTGCACCGACCCAGATCGAGGGTGGCAGCACCGGCGCCAACGTAATGCCGCAGGATATGTGGGCAAACATTAACTTCCGCATGCTCGAGGGCACGAGTGTGGCCGATGTCGTGGCCTGCTGCCGCGTCGCCGTTGCCGAGGCGGGGCTCGCCGACCGTGTCGAGATCGAGCTCGGTCCTGGCAGCTCCGAACCCTCGCCGTCTCCGCGCATCGGCGGACCGGGACTCGAGACCGTCCGCGTCATCGCCGCCCGCTATTTCCGTGATCCAGAGGGGACGGAGGAAAACGGATCATCAGCGGCGGGCGGAGCTCCTATCGGTATCGTTCCCTCGACCGTGATTGGCGCGACCGATGCTGCCAACTACCAGCGCATTTGCCCCGAGTGCATTCGCTTCTCGGCCTTTGTGGTAGACGATGACGAGTGCGAGCGCGGTGTCCACGGCACCAACGAGCGCATCACCCGCCGCGCCTACCTCCAGGGCGTACGCTTTTTCATCGCTCTGCTTCAAACGCTCTAGAATGTGACAAAGCGACAGTCCCTTTGTTAGCCGTTGGGGACGTTCTTAAACGACTAGTCGTTAATGAACGTCCCCAACGGCTATGTCCACTCATTCCGTGCGGGTTATATGCAGGTTTGCCTGCGCACGCTATCATGTATGGGTTAGACCGCAACTATGTACCCCATACGCGAAGGGATGCGCATGTATCTGAAGATCGACATGTTCTAGCCGGGCTTACCCCCGCAGCGGCGCCGCGCGCCCCATCAACTCTGCCGATTTTCACCTTCACGCATATAAAGGAGTCCCGCCATGCGCGACAAGCTCGAAAAGATCATCAAGGCCTATGAGGAGCTCGAGAAGAAGCTTTCCGACCCGGCCGTTGCCTCCGACATCAAGGAGTTCACGCGTCTCAACAAGGAGTACGCGCACCAGTCCGACCTCATCGCCGCCTCGCGCGAGTACATCGGCGCGCTCGATGACATCGAGGCTGCCAAGGAAATGCTCCACGATACGACCGATGCCGATGAGAAGGAGATGCTCCAGATGGACATCTCCGAAAACGAGGCCAAGCTTCCCCAGCTCGAGGAAGACATTAAGTACATGCTCATCCCGAGCGACCCCAACGACGACAAGAACACCATCGTCGAGATTCGCTCCGCCGCCGGTGGCGACGAGGCGGCTATCTTTGCCGGCGATCTGTACAAGATGTATCAGCGCTTCTGCGAGTCGCGCGGCTGGAAGACCACCGTGCTCGACTCCAGCCCCAGCGAGGCCGGCGGCTTTAAGTCCATCGAGTTCAAGGTCGAGGGCGACCGCGTCTACTCCGTCATGAAGTTCGAGTCCGGCGTGCACCGCGTCCAGCGCGTTCCCAAGACCGAGTCCCAGGGTCGCATCCAGACCTCCACGGCAACCGTCGCCGTGCTTCCCGAGGCCGAGGAGATCGACGTTCAGATCAACCAGTCCGACCTGCGCATCGATACCTACTGTGCCTCCGGCCCTGGCGGTCAGTGCGTTAACACCACCTACTCCGCCGTGCGCATCACCCACCTGCCCACCAACACCGTGGTGCAGTCGCAGGAACAGCGCTCCCAGATCCAGAACCGCGAAGTCTGCATGCAGATGCTGCGCGCCCGTCTGTACGAGATGGAGCTCGAGAAGCAGCAGGCGGAGCTCGGTGCCGAGCGCCAGAGCCAGATCGGCCACGGCAACCGTTCCGAGAAGATCCGTACCTACAACCAGCCCCAGGACCGCGTGACCGATCACCGCATCGGCTTCAACTCCACCTACAACGGCGTCCTCCTGGGCGACCAGCTCGGCACCGTCATCGAGGCGCTCGCCGCCGCCGAGCGAGCCGAGAAGCTGGCACAGGCAGTTTAGTGGGTTACGCGGTTTTGCCAAACCGCGTAACGGCTCGACGCTGCAAACGCCCCTAAGCGGCAATCTGACGTTCAATCGTCGGTCGCGTACCGAAGTACGCTTCCCTCCTCTTTCACGTCACCTTGCTCGCTTAGGGGCGCTTTCGCTGACTTATGCTCAACCTGCGGCGCCTTAGATGTAGTCATTGGGGACGTTCTTAAATGACTAGGTTGGGTACATTGCTTTGAGATGTTATTTAATCGGCTTTGATGGCCATTAAGCCGGCTACCTGCTCAAAGAAATTAGCGGCACTCATCTGCTATTGAAAATAATGCTCGAAAAAGCGTCCGAGAAGTCGCGGGGCGATTTTTGATGGGTCGCGCGTCAAGTGATTTGGCAAGTTCTTGGTTAGATATTGGTCAGTTTTGGGGCAACCTTGCCAAAAGCTTGACGAATGCAAATTTAGACGTCAGCGAATGAACACTTTGAGCGAGCTCGGTGCAAAATTCTGGGCTGATTCTCGATAATCGCCTTCAATCGCCCCTTGCCAAGCGCTGGCCTCGCTTACAATCTGCTCCGACATTCGCGCGCCGTCCGGCGCTTAAGAGGGGAGGGCCCCATGGCAAACGAGATTTGGACCATCAAGCGTTGTCTCGAGTGGACCAAGGAGTACCTGGCCGAGCGCGGCGAGGAGCACCCCCGTCTTTCTGCCGAGTGGCTGCTGTGCGCCGCCACGGGCCTGGCGCGCATTGACCTATATATGCGTATGGACGAGACGCTTAACGCGGCCCAGCTCGAGACCATGCATGCGGCCGTTGTCCGCCGCGCTAAGGGCGAGCCGCTGCAATACATCACGGGCAGCACGCAGTTTCGCATGATCGACGTCGCGTGCGCCCCCGGTGTGCTCATTCCGCGCCCCGAGACCGAGATGCTCGTCGAGGAAGTCCTCAATTATCTGGATGCCGAGGTACTGAGCCCCGAGGCCGCTGCCCGTCAGCGTGTTGAGCTGCCTTGGAACGATGAGGTCGAGGAGGCACGCAAGGCCGAGGCCGCGCTGGCCGACGAGCGAGCGACGGCCGAGCGCCGTGCCGCCAACCTCACAGCTGCCGACGAGGCGGCGCTAGGCGGCGATGTGCTGGGCAGTCGCGCTTATGCCGAGGAACTGGCCGATCGCGAGGCCGAGGAAGCCGCCGCGCAGGCAGCAGAAGCCGAAGCCGCGGAAGCCGCCGAGTCCGAGCTCGACGAATACGGCGTCGCCATCGAGGGTGCCGACCAGGAGACGGTTTCAGCTCAGGATGCCGCTGCGCCTGCCCCAGCCGAGCCCCGCACTGCCCGCGTTCTCGAGGTCGGCTGCGGCACGGGCTGCATTTCGCTCTCCCTTGCCTGGGAGCGCCGCGGCCACGTTACCTGCACCGCCACCGATATCGAGTCGCGCGCCATCGATCTGGCCACCAAAAACCGCGACACCCTCGGCCTCACGGCAGATGAGGTTGCCTTTAGCCTCACCAACCTGGTGAGTTCCATTCCCCGCGAAGAGTGGGGCACCTTTGATGTGCTCGTCTCCAACCCACCTTACATCCCGACCGACGTCATGCGCTCGCTGCCGCACGAGGTCAAGGACTTTGAGCCCGACCTGGCGCTCGAGGGCGGCGCCGACGGCCTCGATATCTTCCGCCGCCTGCTCAACGCGGCGCCTTACATGCTGCGCGCCGGCGGCCTGTTTGCCTGCGAGCTCTACGAGGGTACCCTCGATGCCGCGGCCGAGCTCTGTCGCCAGGCAGGCCTTTCGGACGTGCGTATCGTCCATGACCTTACCGATCGCCCCCGCATCGTCCGAGCCATCGTCACCGAGCCCAAGCAGCGCCAGTAATATTTATTAACTGGTTAGCAACAATTATAAATTAGTTTATAATTAGGACGGCTGAAAGAGGTCGGCCCATGCAACCTCCTACCTTTCGGGAAATCATTGCCCTACTCAAGCACGATGGATTCGTGAAGGTCGCGCAAGTCGGTAGTCATGCTAAGTATGTTTCTAGCGATCGTGTTGTCACCGTGAACGGCTCTGGTGGTGATCGACCAAAGAAGGGCACGTGGGCAAGTATTCGTCGCCAAGCTGGACGGTAGTTGGAGGCAAAATGAGGCAGCGATTTACCTATGACTGCGTTCTCATAAAAGAAGACGACGGTTACTGCGCCAGCTTCCCGCAGATTCCCGGCGCCTTTGCCGATGGCGATACGCGCGAAGACGCGATTGCCCATGCCACCGAGGCACTGATGGCGTTTTTGGCCGACGACCTCAACAACGGTTTGACTCCGGCAGGGTACGAACGCTCGGCCGAGGTCGTGGCCCTTTCAGTCGAAATCGACCACGAGGACGCTCGGGAAGCGGCGTGCCGAACATTTAAAGACGCAGCGCTGGACCTCAAAGTCTCCGCTCCGCGGATTACCGCGCTGGTCAAAGCCGGAAAGCTCGATGTTGAACTCGTCGACGGCCGTCGGATGATAACGATAGACAGCATCGAGCGCTACGCCGCCCAAGAACGCCACGCCGGCAGGCCAAAGAAGTTCGTCGCAGTCCAATAACCCCCTCACTTTCACCGACTACTAGAGCCGCTCACCAAACCAACATGCGCTCTGGGCAAATAGATTGAACGTTTCGTGCGAGAATGCCCCACAGTAAACAAACTTGCACCAGAGCGTAAGGGGCTGGCATACACATGCAGACGGTCTATCGGGTATACGAGGGAACGCGCGAGCCGCATCGGCTTGCCGTCGAGCGCACGGCCGAGGTGCTCGGCCGCGGCGGCCTGGCTTTGATCCCGACCGAGACCGTCTACGGTGTCGCCGTGGCAGTCAACGCCTTCTCGGACGCCGTGCCCCAAGATACAAGCGAATTCCCATCGTGGCCGCGCGATCCGCAGGCTGCCGTCAATGGCGCCGCAGTTCCTGCGCTCGGCACCGGCTATCGCCGTATCTTCACTCTCAAGCAACGTGAACTCACGCAAACCGTCGCTTGGCTGGTCGATGGCGTCGAAGCACTCGACCGCTATGGCGTGGATATCCCGGAAGATGCCCGCATACTCGCGCGACGATGCTGGCCGGGAGCCCTGACTATCGTGGTCAAGGCAGCCCCCTGCGTGCCGACCTTTATGCGCGCTGCCGACGACACGGTGGCACTTCGCGCTTCGGCCTCGCCCGTGGTGCAGGCGCTCATTCGCGCCTGTGGCAGCCCCCTTGCCTGCACCAGCGCCAACACGCATGGCGCGCCCGCGCCGGCAAGTTTTATCACGGTGGAGGGTCGCATCCTGGAGGGGGTCGATGTTGCCGTCGACGCCGGTGAGACCCCGTGTCGCGACGCCTCGACCATCGTGTCGTTTCAGCACGGCGAGCTCCAGATCCTGCGCCAAGGCGCACTTCCCGCATCAGAGATCGAACGGGTCCTGTCCGACCCGATGCAATAGAAAGGTTTAAGCGATGTCGTTGAATCTGGGCAGCCTGGGCATGGAAGATGCCTCGTTTGACTTTGGCGGTTCCTACATCATGGCGCTCGACTGCGGCACCACCTCGGTACTTGCGACCATCGTCGACGAGTACGGATGCATCGTCGCGCAGGCACGTCGCAGCGTCAAAACCAGCTTCCCGCGTCCCGGCTGGGTGGAGCAAGACCCCATGGCGGTCCTTGCTAGCCAGATCGCCGTCATGATGGAAGTCCAGTTTAAGAGCGGTATCCACTCCGACCGCATTGCTGCCATCGGCATCTCCAACCAGCGCGAGACCACGGTGGTCTGGGATCGCGTGAGCGGTCAGCCGATCTATAACGCTATCGTATGGCAGTGCCGCCGTACCGCACCTTTGATCGACGAGCTTGTCGAGCAGGGCGCAGAAGGGCTGGTGCGCTCCCGCACGGGACTCACGCTCGACCCGTATTTCTCGGCCTCCAAGGTGCAGTGGATTCTCGACAACGTCGACGGCGCACGCGAAAGCGCGGCGGCGGGCGACCTCATGTTTGGCACCATCGACACCTGGCTCATCTACAACCTCACCGGCGGCCAGGTCTTTGCCACCGACTACACCAATGCCAGCCGCACGGCACTCTTTAATATCCATACGCTCGATTGGGACGACGACCTGCTGGCACTCTTTGACGTTCCACGTTCCATGATGCCCGAGGTTCGCTGGAGCTCGGGCGACTACGGCCGCGTCGCGAGCGACATCATGACCAACATGCCGCCCATCATGGGCGTGGCGGGTGACCAACAGGCGTCGCTGTTCGGCCACTGCTGTTTCCGTCCCGGCCAGACCAAAAACACCTATGGCACGGGTTGCTTTATGCTCATGAACACCGGCGACGAGATCGTCGAATCCAAGAATGGCCTGGTCTCCACCATCGGTATCGCTGCGGACGGCAAAGTCAGCTATGCGCTCGAGGGCTCTATTTTTGCCGCCGGCTCAACGATGAACTGGCTTCGCAACAACATGGGCATCATCTCGAGCGTGAGCGAGTCGGCACAACTCGCCGCTTCGATTAGCGACAACGAGGGCTGCTACTTCGTTCCGGCCTTTGCGGGTTTGGGTGCTCCCTGGTGGGACCCGCATGCTCGCGGTATCGTGTGCGGTCTGACCGGCGCCTCGAGCCGTGCGACCATTGTACGTGCCGCCTGCGAATCCATGGCATATCAGAGCTACGACGTGCTGCGCGCCATGGAGCAGGACGTGGGGCTTTCGATTGAGCGCCTGTCTGTCGATGGCGGTGCCTCGCGCAACGAGTTCATCATGCAATTCCAGGCCGACCTGCTGGATATCCCCGTGCTGCAATGCGAGACGGTGGAGACCACGGCAATCGGTGCCGCGTACTTGGCGGGTCTTGCCGTCGGCTATTGGGAAGACCTGGAAGAGCTGGAGCAAAATGCCCAGATCGTTAGGACCTTCCTTCCCCACATGTCCGCCGAGCGCCGCGAGCAAAACCTTGCGGGCTGGCGTGATGCAGTCAGGCGCTCGCTCAGCACCTCACAGTAGGGCTGCGATGGGCTGCTCGATACAACAAACCGCTAAACTAATGCATGGCGTGCGGCGGCAACATTGCTGCGCGCCTTGTCAGCAAGGCCGTTTTGCGGCCGCAACGAAAGGGGCAATCAACCCATGACCGTCACCTACGATGCGTCCCGTGTGACGCTTGTCGATCACCCGCTCGTCCAGCACAAGCTGTCGATCCTGCGCGACAAAAACACCGGCACCAACCAGTTCCGTCAGCTCGTGCGCGAACTCGCGCTTTTTGACGGCTACGAGGCCATGCGCGACCTGCCTATGGAAGACGTCGAGGTCGAGACCCCTATCACCACCGCAACGTTTAAGCAGCTCGCCGGCAAGAAACTCGCCATCGTGCCCATCCTGCGTGCGGGCCTTGGCATGGTCGACGGCATCCTCGACCTGGTGCCCTCCGCTCGCGTGGGCCACATCGGCATGAAGCGCGACGAGGTCACCCACGAGCCGCACGAGTATTACTGCAAGATGCCCAAGGATATCGACCAGCGCATCTGCCTGGTTGTCGACCCCATGCTCGCCACGGGCGGTTCGGCCGAGATGGCCATCAGCTACCTGCGCGAGCGCGGTGTCAAGGACATCCGCATGCTGTGCATCGTCGCGGCCCCCGAGGGCCTCAAGTCGCTGACTGAGAAGGATTCTGATGTGCATATCTATACCTGCGCCATCGACGACCATCTCAACGAGGCTGCCTACATCGTTCCCGGCCTGGGCGACGCCGGCGACCGTATCTACGGCACGCTCTAGTCGCTGGACTAAGACGACCGCGGCTGCAAATACGAAGAAACGGTGCGCGCGGACGAACAGAAGGCGACCGCGCGCACTCCTGTTAACGGACGTTTTGCCCTGCAGGGTTCGAGAAAAACGTATTACCGTACCTGCGGCATAAAGAAGGTCTTAAGAAAACGAACAGGTGCGTATTAACCGATGCTTTTTCGGTTGTACTTTAGCGATTGGCTCGTACAATAGTCACCAATGTTTGGCGGGAACTGTTCTGTGAAGCGTTAAAAAGGGAAAGTGAGGACGCCAGTGTTTCAGATAGCCGATTTGCTCGCTATCGTTGCAGGTGCCATCGCGGGCGCGATCGCCTTCCTTCCCTTTGTCTTTACGCTCAAGCCGGTTCTTGACGATAGACAGAATGCGGACATGCTCAAGGGTATGGTGAGTCTGGCGGTCTCGGCAATCGCCCTGCTCGTCTTTACCTTGGTTGTGTTTGTGTTGTTCGGAGAGGCATTTCGCATGTTCCTCCTGGGCGAGGCGATCGGCTTCGTGGCCTTTATGGCCGCCTGCACGGTTCGCGTCGCCAAGGCGCTGCGAGATCCTCATGAGGTCGAAAGGTAAGTCGTGGAAATTTTTGAAAAGCTGCCTGATGAGATTAATCATCTGGTCAGCGAGTTCAGCTCCACCCCTGTCGTGGGCGATCTGAGCTGCGGCATCACGCAGTACTCGTTTTGGCTGATCGTCTCCACGATCGTGCTCCTGATCGTCCTGGCCGTGTTCAAGAAGAAGCAGACCCTGGTTCCCAAGGGCTTCTTCGTCAACGGTTTCGAGTACATCATCGAGTACGTCGAGAACGATATCGGCAAGGGCGTCGTGGGTGAGAACTGGAAGAAGCACTTCCCGTTCCTGTGCTCGCTTTTCCTGTTCATCCTGATCAATAACATGATCGGCCTGATTCCGGGAATGAAGCCCGGCACCGGCGCAATCGGCTCCACCGCCGCACTCGCCATTTTCGCCTTCGTGTACTTCATCTACTACGGATGCAAGGCTCACGGCGTGATCGGCTACATCAAGAGCCTCGCCCCGCAGGGCGTGAGCTTCCCGATGAACGTGCTCGTGTGGGTCGTCGAGCTCTTTTCGACCTTCCTGCGCCTCATCACGCTCGCCGTCCGTCTGTTCTGCAACATGTTCGCAGGACACGTGGTCATGGGTTCGTTCGCCATCATGGCGAGCATGTTCATGCAGCCGCTGCTTCAGCAGGTTTCCGCGGCCCACGCCGTTGGCGCCCTGCCTTCGCTAGCCTGGCTTGCCATCCTCATCCTGATCTATGCGATCGAGCTTGTGGTCGGCGCCATCCAGGCTTACGTCTTCACGGTCCTTACCGCCGTGTATGTCTCCGAGGCAGAGGAGGTCGCGGAGGAGGAGTAGCCTTCCGCTCGCGCCTTAAAGGTAAGCAATTCGTTAAACCGCCGGTGCCCGTACCCATGGAGCCCGGCAGTTATAAAAAAGGTTATCCTGCGTGAAATAAGACACGCACGACAAAGGAGGAATCGTGGGAGTTATCGGTTACGGTCTCGGTGTTATCGGCGCTGGTCTTGCTATCGGCCTGTCTGCTCTGGGTGCTACGGGTGCTATGGCCCGTCAGCCTGAGGTCCAGGGCCGCGTGTTCACCGTCTTCATCATGGGCTCCGCCTTCGGCGAGGCTCTGGCTCTGATCGGCTTCGTTGTCGCGCTGATCGTTAAATAGCACGGAGCGTCAAGTATGAATCTTTCATCCCAGAAGAGCGCGATCGCACTCTCCGCGTCCGCGGCCGCGCTGCTCATGCCGGTTTCCGCGTTCGCTGAGGACGGCGCTGCCGGTGCGGACATCCTCATCCCTAAGATGGCGGAGTTCATCCCGGCGCTTATCGCCTTCCTGATTATCTGGATCGTGCTGGCCAAGGTCGCCCTGCCGGGCATCATGAAAACCATGGAGGAGCGCGGCAAGAAGATCGAGGAGAGCCTCGACGAGGCCGAGAAGACCAAGCAGGAGGCTATCGCCAAGCGCGCTGAGTCCGACTCGATCGTCACCGACGCCCGTCGTCAGGCTGCCGACATCGTTCTCGAGGCCCGTAAGGACGCCGAGTCCGAGCGCGCCCGTATCATCGAGGCTGCTCACAAGGAGGCCGAGGAGATCATCGCCAAGGCCCATACGACCGTCGAGGACGAGCGCAAGTCCATTTACGCCGGTGCCGCGAGCTCCATCGCCGACCTGTCCGTTGCCGTCGCCACCAAGATCGTGGGCGAGGCACTCGAGGACGATGCCGAGCAGAAGAAGCTCATCGAGCGCTACATCCAGGAAGCAGGTAGCCTGAATGCCGACTAGCCGCTATCAGGACAAGGTGCTCGAGACCTACGCGCGCTCCCTTCTGGAAGCCGCTAAGGCCGAGAACCATGTGTTCGAGGACCTCGAGATGATCGAGCGCTTGGCTTCTGCCAGCCCCGAGATCATCGCCGTGCTCGACACCATGTCCAAGCGCGACCAGCTCGACCTTCTTCCCAAGGTGGCAGCTGCCTTTAAGTATGTTGCCGAGGAAGACGAGGATGTAGTGGGCGTGACCGTCACCACGGCGATCCCGCTCGACGACGAGCTGCGTCAAACCATCACTAAGAAATGCGAGCAGGACTTCGGCCGCAAGGTATTCCTTATCGAGCAGGTTGACCCGTCTATCGTGGGCGGCCTGGTGCTCGAGGCCCGCGGCGAGCGTCGTGACATTTCCGTCAAGACGCAGCTGCGCATCGCGCAGGAGACCCTCGCAAACTCTGCTAATTCGTACGGAGGTGAAGCCTAATGTCCGAAACCCTCAATGCCCAGGATATCGCCAAGAAACTGCAGGAGCAGCTCACGAGCCTCTCCGCGACGGTCGATACGCATGAGGTTTCAACGGTCGACGAGGTAGGCGACGGCATCGCGCGCGTCTCCGGCCTCAAGAGTGCCATGGCAGGCGAGCTTCTGGAGTTCAAGAGCTCCGATACCGGTGAGACCGTCTTCGGCCTTGCCCAGAACCTTGACCGTGACGAGGTCGGCGCCGTTCTGTTCGGTGCCGTCGACTCCATCAAGGAAGGCGACGAGTGCCGCACCACTGGCCGCATTATGGATATCCCCGTGAGCCGTGCCATGCTCGGCCGCGTCGTCAATCCGCTCGGCCAGCCCATCGACGGCCTGGGCGACATCGTCGCCACGCACCGTCGCCCCATCGAGTTCAAGGCTCCCGGCGTCATCGATCGTACCCCGGTGTGCGAGCCGGTTCAGACCGGTCTGCTCGCTATCGACTCCATGGTGCCTATTGGCCGCGGTCAGCGTGAGCTCATCATCGGCGACCGTAAGACCGGTAAGACCGCCATCGCCATCGACGCTATCCTCAACCAGCGCGGCAAGGGCATGGTCTGCATCTATGTCGCCATCGGCCAGAAGGCCTCCACGGTTGCCAACATCCGCGAGACCCTCGCTCAGCACGGTGCGCTCGACTACACCATCATCGTTTCGGCCACCGCTGCCGATTCCGCCCCTATGCAGTACATCGCGCCTATGGCCGGTGCCGCTATCGGCGAGTTCTTCATGTACAACGGCGAGGACGGCAAGCCCGCCAGCGAGACCAACCCCGGCGGCCACGTGCTCGTCATCTACGACGACCTGTCCAAGCAGGCTGTGGCCTACCGTCAGATGTCGCTGACGCTGCATCGTCCGCCCGGACGCGAGGCCTATCCTGGCGACATCTTCTACCTGCACTCTCGTCTGCTCGAGCGTGCCGTCAAGATGTCCAAGAAGAACGGTTACGGCTCCATGACGGCACTGCCGATCATCGAGACCCAGGACGGCGACGTCTCGGCCTACATTCCGACCAACGTCATTTCCATTACCGATGGTCAGATCTACCTGCAGTCCGAGCTCTTCTTCCAGGGTCAGCGCCCGGCAGTCGACGTGGGCATCTCCGTGTCCCGCGTCGGTGGCGATGCGCAGACCAAGGCTATGAAGCAGGTTGCCGGCAACCTTCGCCTGGACCTCGCTTCGTACCAGGAGCTCGCTGGCTTTACGCAGTTCGGCTCCGACCTCGACGAGGCTACTCAGAAGCAGCTGACCCATGGTGCTCGCATGACCGAGCTCCTGAAGCAGCCGCGTTACAAGCCGTTTGAGGTTGGCGAGCAGATCGTTACGCTGTTCGCTGGCAACGAGGGCTTCCTGGATGACCTGGAGATCGCCGACGTGCTGCCCTTCCGTGCCGAGCTCATCGAGTACATGGACAATGGCTTTGGTTCGCTGCTCGACAAGGTTCGCGCCAAGAAGATCGATGATGACACCAAGGCTGAGCTCTTGCGCGTCATCGGCGACTTCAAGCAGCAGTTCATGGCCAAGCACCATTCGGATGTTTCTGGATCAGAGGAGAACTAAGCCCCATGGCCAACCTTCGCGACATTAAGAAGCGAATCTCCTCGGTTACCACGACCAAGCAGATCACGCGCACGATGGAGATGGTCTCTACGGCCAAGATCCGTCGTGCCCTCGATCGCTCCAAGCAGGCCGAGCCCTATAAGGAGGCGCTGACCGACGTCATGTTGACGGTCGCCGGCGACGCTTCCTGTTCGGGCACCGATCCCATGCTGCAGAAGCATGAGAGCGTCAAGCATGGCCTGATTGTCGTTATTGCCTCGGACCGCGGCCTTGCCGGCGGTTTCAATACGACGGTGGAGCGCACGGCCGAAAAGCTCGCCGCTTCTTGGGCGAACGACGGCATCGAGTGCGAGATCATCGCGTGTGGGCGCAAACCGGCCACGTATTTCCGTGACCGCGCAAACGTCGTCATGCACTTTGAGGGCAACTCCTCTGAGCCCGATTTCAATCAGGCCCGCATGATCTCCTCTCATATCTGCGATGCGTATCGTGCCGGTGAGCTTGACCGTGTCGAGCTTGTCTACCACCACGCCAAGAACCGCGTGGATCAGGAGCTTCGCGTCGAGCATCTGTTGCCGCTCGACCCCGAGATGATCGCTATGGCCCACGGTCCGCGTAAGAACGAGACCGACGCCCCTAAGCGCATCTCGTCCACGTTCGAGTTCGTGCCCTCTCCCGAGCATGTTCTCGGCAAGCTTGTGCCGTCTTATATCCTGACGGTCATCTACCAGGCCCTGATCGATTCGGCGGCTGCCGAGCAGGGTGCACGCCGCAAGGCCATGCACTCCGCGACGGAAAACGCCACCGCGATCATCTCGACCCTTACCCGCACGTATAGTCGCGTGCGCCAGGCTTCGATCACGACCGAGATTAACGAGATCGTCGGCGGAGCCTCAGCATTGGAGGAACAGTAATGGCTAATAACACCGTAAAGCTTGCGGTCGAGGAAGCCACCAAGAAGACGACTGCCGGTGATGGTCGCATCGTGCGAATCATCGGCCCTGTCGTCGACGTCAAGTTTGACGGCGCGGTGCCCCCGATCTACAACGCGCTCACGGTCGAGGCCGAGACCCCGATCGGTCATCTGAGCACGATCCTCGAGGTCGAGAGCCAGCTTCCGGGCGGCGTCGTCCGCACGGTCGCCATGTCCTCGACCGACGGCCTGCAGCGCGGCCTCATCGCCACCGATACCGGTGAGCCCATGAAGATGCCCGTTGGCCCCAAGACGCTCGGCCGCATTTGGAACGTCATGGGCAAGCCCGTCGACGGCAAGCCCATGCCCGAGGTGGAGGAGTTCTACCCCATCCACCATGCAGCGCCCCGTTTCGACGAGCTCACCACCAAGACCGAGATCTTCGAGACCGGCATCAAGGCCGTCGACCTGCTCGAGCCCTACATCCGTGGCGGCAAGACGGGCCTTTTCGGCGGCGCCGGCGTCGGCAAGACCGTTCTGATTCAGGAGCTCATCAACAACCTCGCCCAGGAGCACGGCGGCACCTCGGTGTTCACCGGCGTCGGCGAGCGTACCCGCGAGGGCACCGACCTGTTCCTCGAGATGAGCGAGTCTGGCGTTATCGACAAGACCTGCTTGGTCTATGGTCAGATGAACGAGCCGCCTGGAGCGCGTCTGCGCATCGGTCTGGCCGGCCTTACCACCGCTGAGTACTTCCGCGATCGCGGCCAGGACGTTCTGCTGTTCATCGACAACATCTTCCGCTTCTCCCAGGCGGGTTCCGAGGTTTCCGCACTGCTGGGCCGTATGCCGTCCGCCGTTGGTTACCAGCCCACGCTGGCAACCGAGATGGGCGACCTCCAGGAGCGCATTACCTCGACCAAGACGGGCTCCATTACCTCCGTCCAGGCTGTCTACGTCCCCGCAGACGACCTGACCGACCCGGCGCCTGCCACGACGTTTACGCACCTCGACGCCACCACGGTTCTTTCGCGTAGCATTTCGTCGCTCGGCCTGTTCCCGGCTATCGACCCGCTCGCGTCTTCCTCCGACGCTCTCGATCCCTCGATCGTCGGCGAGGAGCACTACCGTGTTGCCGTCAAGGTCCAGGAGCTCCTGCAGGAGTACTCCGACCTTCAGGACATCATCGCCATTCTGGGTATGGACGAGCTGTCCGAGGAGCAGCGCCTTACGGTCAACCGTGCTCGTAAGATTCAGCAGTTCCTCTCGCAGTCCTTCCACGTCGCCGAGAAGTTCACCGGTAACCCCGGTGTCTACGTCCGCGTCGAGGATACCGTCCGCTCTTTCGCCGAGATTGTCGACGGCAAGGCCGATGACCTGCCCGAGCAGGCTTTCCGCTATGCTTCCACGATTGAGGACGTGCGCGAGCGCGCCCGCAAGATGGGGGAGAAGTAGGTTATGCGTATCCGCATCGTGTGCCCCGTGAGCTGCGCCTATGAGGGCGACGCTGCGTTTGTGTCGATTCCGTCCACGGATGGCGAGTTTGGCGTTCTGCCTGCTCACTCCAGCGAGATCTGCACGATCGACCGCGGTTACGTTCGCGTTTCCGATAAGGCCATGGGCACTGTCGACCACACGTTTGCCGTGGCCGGCGGCTATGCCCAGGTTGCGGACGATGTCGTGACCGTTCTCGCCGAGCGCGCTTGCGATTTGGCGACCGTCGATGCCGACAAGCTTAAAGCTGATATTCAAGGTTTTGAAGAGAAGCTGGGTAATTTGTCGGAGGATGATGCACGCCGCGCCTACCTCTATAATGAAATCGCATGGTGTAAGCTCAAGCTTGCCCAATAGTCAAACGATTTAGCGTTCGACCATTTGCGAACACATCATGCCCGGGATGGCTTGGCCACCCCGGGCATGCTTTTTGAAAGGGTAGACCTTGGATATTATCCGCGTTGAGGGTGGCCACGCCATCGGAGGCTCCGTGCCCGTCTCGGGTGCTAAGAACTCCGCGCTCAAACTCATGGCGGCAACGCTTCTGGCGCCGGGCAAGACGACGCTGCAGAACGTGCCCGATATTTCCGATGTCCACGTGATGGGCAAGGTGCTCAAGGGCATGGGCGCTACGATCGATGTTCTCGACGAGCACACGCTCGAGATTGATACCTCTCAGGTCGATTCATGGGAGGCCCCCTACGAGCTCGTTGCCAAGATGCGCGCTTCCACCGCCGTCATGGGACCCCTGCTGGGCCGCTTCCATCGCGCCAAGATCGCCATGCCGGGCGGCTGCAACCTAGGTGCCCGCAAGATCGACATGCATATTCTGGGTCTCGAGGCCCTGGGCGTCGAGTTTGATACCGCCCACGGCTACATCAACGCCAGCGCGCCTCAGGGCCTGCGCGGTACCACCGTCACGCTCGAGTTTGCCAGTGTCGGTGCGACCGAGAACCTCATTATGGCATCCGTGCGCGCGCAGGGCACCACGGTTATCGACAATGCCGCCCGCGAGCCCGAGATCGTCGATCTCGCCAACATGCTCAACGAAATGGGTGCCAAGATTGTTGGCGCCGGTACGCCTGTCGTGACCATCGAGGGCGTGGAAGAGCTGCATCCTGTTACCCATCGCGTAGTAGGCGACCGCATCGAGGCCGGTACCTTTATCGTCGCCGGTGCGTTGATGGCAGACGATCGCGGTGTCGATGTCACGGGCTTTTGTCCCATTCACTTGGGTATGGTGCTCAAGAAGATGGAGCTCATGGGTATCGACTGCGAGCGCGTCGAGGATGGCGTCCATGTGAACCGTGCCGAGCGTATCAAGCCGGTCGACATCCAGACGCTTCCGTTCCCCGGCTTCCCGACCGACATGCAGGCACAAATTATGGTGCTCTCCGCCCTCTCCGACGGCAGTTCCGTTATTACCGAGAACATCTTCGAGAATCGCTTTATGTTTGCCTCTGAGCTGGTGCGCATGGGTGCCGACATTCGTATCGAGAGCCATCATGCCATGATTCATGGCGTCAAGGGCTTCTCGGGCGCACAGGTTACCTCGCCCGATCTGCGTGGCGGAGCGGCCCTCGTCGTAGCGGGCTTGATCGCCGACGGGACGACCGAGGTTTCGGCTATCCATCACATCAAGCGCGGCTACGAGCAGTTTGTCGAAAAGCTGCAGGCGCTCGGCGCGCATGTCGAGCATGCTACCGTCCCCGATCCCGTCATCTACTAATACAGGTTGCCTATGTTTAATAAAAAGCCCCTCGCGGATACCACCACCCGAAGACCCTCAACTGGTGCGCAGGCCAAGATCTACAGTCGCGATAACGTGGCTCGCTATTCCGAGCGCGCTCGTCAACGTCGCCGTAGCCACACGATCCGTCACGTCGCGCTCATTGTCGTGCTTGGCGTGCTGCTGAGTGCCACTACCGCTGCCGGCCTGTGGTTTGCCACCATTATGGGCAAGCTCGGCGATTCTAATGTCATTACTGACAATCTGCGTCGGGTTCTGGTTGACACCGATGAGGCAAAGGATCCGTTCTACGTGCTGCTTCTTGGCACCGACGGCCGTCCGGGCGAGGATACGTATCGTGCCGACTCGATTATCCTGGCACGCATCGACCCCACGCAAAAGCAGGCGACGCTCATTTCCGTTCCGCGCGACACCAAGGTCGAGTACAAGGGCGAGACCATGAAGATCAACGCCTGCCATACCGTTGGCGGCGCCGAGGCCATGGTCGAGGCGGTCAACGAGCTGTGCGGTGTTCAGATTTCCCACTATGCCGAGGTCAGCTTCGACGGTATGCAGGCACTGATTGATTCGGTTGGCGGTATCGACATTAACGCAACCGATGATGTTGACGACCCCGAGCACCTGGATATTAAGATTACCGCTGGCCAGCAGCATATGGACGGTGCCACCGCCCTTACCTATGCCCGCTGCCGCTACGCCTATGCCGACGGCGATTACACGCGCATGCGCCACCAGCGTCAGGTGCTTGGCGCCCTTGCCAACCAGATTCTCAATAACTTCGATGCCACGAAGATTTTTGGCCTGGTTAATTCGCTGTCCGATATGCTCGTAACCGATATGAGCGTTCAGGATATCGTGGCTACGGTCAACGCCATGCGCGGTATGGATGTCGACGGTATCTACTCGGCCAACCTGCCCTCGTACGCCGACGACAGCACCATGATCGACGGTGTGAGCTACGTCTTTGTCTACGAGGACGAGCTCAAGGAAATGATGGAGCGCGTCGATGCTGGCAAGGATCCCAAGGGTCCCAACACCATGGGTCTTTCCGACGGTTCCAGCTCTACGATCGGCGACCTGAACAACAACACGTCTGACGATTACGCAAACGGTACCGCAACCTCATCGGTCAGCTCTGACGATTCCGATGACTCAAGCGATTCGAGCGATTCGGACTACTACGAAGAGCCAACCGGCGACGGCAACGGCTACGAGGCCAATTATTAGGGTTACGCGGGCTTACCAGCCCGCGTAACCAGTTGACGCTGCAAACCCGCCAGAGCGGCAATCTGCCTTTCAACTTCGGCGGCATGATCAAAAGATCAATGCCGCCTCGTTTCAAGGCACCTTGCTCGCTCTGGCGGGTTTTCGCTGTCGTTGCCAAAACATCGGCGTTGCCTTGGTCCGGACTAGTCGTTGGGTAGTCATTGGGGACGTTTTTAAACGACTAGTCAAACAAGAACCTCCCCAATGACTACCCACAAAGCGAGAGTGGATGTCGTCATTTTGCGGCACTTGGGGACGTTCCTTTTGTGCCGGCAGTTTGGGACACTCCTTGCGTTAAGAGGCTGGCGTGCGTCAACCTGTTCTCATTGCAGCAAAAAATCGCCCCGTTCTCGGTTGAGGACGGGGCGATTCGTCTTTTGGACTTGTGCAGCCAGGCTTATGCAAAGCGGGAGACGAGCTCCTGGAGCACGTCGGTCATCTTGACGAGCGAACTGACCGGGACGAACTCGTTGACGCCGTGGTAGCAATAGCCGCCGGTGGAAAGGTTGGGGCAGGGCAGACCGCGGAACGACAGCTGCGCGCCGTCGGTGCCGCCGCGAATCGGCAGCACTTGGGGCTCAACGCCGCAGGCAAGGTAGGCTTCCTTGGCAACATCAATAAGCTCGGGATAGTCACGAACGATCTCGGCCATATTTCGATACTGCTGCTTAATCTCGACCGTCACGCGCTTGTCACCCAAGCGCTGGTTGAGCATCGAGGCGGCGGCATCAATAAGGTCGAGTTTCTGCTGGAACTTGGCTGCGTCATGGTCGCGGACGATATAGCGTGCTGTGGCGTGATCGACGGTTGCAGATACACCCTCAAGGTGATAAAAGCCCTCGTAGCCTTCCGTATACTCCGGGCGCTGCACGTAGGGGAGCAACGCGTTGAAGTCGCAGAACAGATTGCCTGCGTTAACCATACGGCCTTTGGCGTCGCCCGGGTGGATGGACTGGCCCTCAAAGCAGACGGTCGCCTCAGCGGCATTAAAGCACTCCCACTCCAGCTCGCCGATGGGGCCACCGTCGACCGTGTAGGCATACTTGCAGCCAAAGGTATCGATATCCAACAGCTCGGCTCCGTGGCCGATCTCCTCGTCAGGGCAAAAGCAAATGCCGAGTGCGGGATGGGGCAGAGAAGGGTCCTGAGCGATACGCGCGACAAGCGACATGATCTCGGCGACGCCTGCCTTGTCGTCCGCGCCCAGCAGCGTGGTGCCATCGCTGCAGACCAGGTCCTCACCCGCGAGGTCGTTCAGGGCGGGAAGCTTGGCGGTACTCATGGCAACGGGCTTACCGTCAACCGTGCCGCAGACCAGGTCGCCGCCTTCGTAGTGCACGATGTGCGGCTTCACGCCGGCGCCCGGTGCAACTTCGGTGGTGTCGAGATGGGCGATCAGGCCCAGGGCGGGCTTGTCCTCAGCGCCCACACTTGCGGGGATATGCGCGCAGACATAGGCGTGCTCGGTCACGTGGGCATCTTCCGCACCAAGCTCGCGCAGCTCTTCAGCCAGCACGTTGGCAAGGTCAAACTGAACGGCGCTCGAGGGTACCTGGTCGCAGTTTGCATCCTCGGACTGCGTGTTGATCTGGACGTAGCGCAAAAAGCGCTCGAGGACATCGGGGTTCGTGGTGGTGTTTTCCATAAAGACCGCTCCAATCTTGGTCGTCGTGTGCAGCAAGAACTCTAGCACGGTATGCCACGGCATACCGCGACGCTTGGATGGGGTAGAATCAGCCATTGAATGCAGAAGGGACGGAAGATCATGGATACGACAAATAGCTCGCGCGAACTACATCTGACGGTGGCGAACGAAGACTACTTGGAGTGCATGGTTCGCATTGAAAGCGAAGAGGGGGAAACCAACGGCGTGCGATCGGTCGACATCGCGCAGCGCCTTGGCGTCTCCAAGGCATCGGTCAATAAAGCGGTTTCGGCGCTCAAGGCATCCGAGCTTGTCGAGCAATCGCACTATGGCAAGGTAATCCTGACCGATCGCGGCCGCGAGGTTGGCACGGCTATCTGGTACCGTCATCGCCTCATCCGCACGTTTTTGGTTCAGGAGCTCGGTGTCGAATTTGAGCGAGCCGATTCCGAGGCCTGCATGATGGAGCATGCGCTATCCGAGGACACGATGAGCCGCTGGCTCGCCTATCTCGAAAAGCAGGGAATCAGCGTCGAGGAATAGCGGGATATATATGGATACGAGTTATTACAACCGCTTTGGTGCCGAGGAACTTACGCGCCGCTTGTCGAGCGAGACCTTGTTGGCGCAGGGCCCCATGGGCAGTGTTCTGTTGAGTGAGTACGACGCCGCCGATATTCCACCGGCGTTTTGGAATCTGGCGGAGCCGCAGACCGTTTCTCGTATCCATCGCTTGTATGTCGCCGCCGGTGCGCAGGTGCTCATTACCAATACCTTTCAGGCATCAAGCTATGCCCTCAAGCACGACCAGATTGCGCCGTCCGTGGCGGAGGTCAATCGCGGGGCCGTCGACGATGCCCGCCAGGCGCACCCTCAGCTGCTGCTGGGCTCGATGGGTCCGATCGGTATTGAGTGGTTTGCCGAGGACTCTGCCGAGTTTCGTGAGATCCGAGGCATTGCGCGCGAACAGGCGCACGCCTTGCTCAATGCCGGCGTTGACGGTCTGCTGGTCGAGACGGTGACGTCTATCCGTAATTTGCAGCCCATGCTTGCCGGCGCTCGAGATGCCGCCGACGGCATGCCTGTCCTGGTGAGTTTTGTCGTTGACGATAAAGGCGACCTGTTGGGCGATGGCCTCAACATCGAGGCAGCCGTTTTGTACGCCGAAAAACACGGCGCAAACTCGGTTGGTGTTAATTGCTGTTCGCTTGCGGCCGCGAACGCGGCGGTGCCTAGGATGGTTGCATCGGCGACTACTCCCGTCACGGTGCGTCCCAACGTGGGCGATCCGGTCCAGACTCAGGATGGCCCCGTATGGCACGAGAACCCCGAAGCTTTCGCGCGCGCATGCATCGAATGGAGACATGCCGGTGCCGCAATGGTGGGCAGTTGCTGTGGAACCACGGCAATCACTACGGCAGCGATGGCCGAGGCGCTCGATATATAAAGGGCAAAACCGCTCCATACGGGGCGGTTTTTTTATTGCCTGCATGTCCTCGGCAGCATTTGCCCAAATGGTGAATGCTGGTGCCGGCAGGTTGCCGAGTGTGTATCGCGGGTATACCTCATGCGTACCATGATCCAAACACTGTGAGGTGTCTGCGCGTGTGCGCGATAATTCATTTTGGAACTGACGGTTGGCGCGCTCGCGTCGATGAGGACTTCACTGCCGATAACGTTGCCCGTATCGCCGATGCCGTCGGCGAGTTGTGGCAAAAGACCAATCCGGGCAAAACGGTATATATAGGGTTCGACACTCGGCCCCTGGCGCGCGAGTTCGCTGAGCTTGCGGCGGGTGTGCTAGCAGCGCACGGGCTAGACGCCGTGCTCGCTTCGCGACCTGTTCCGACCCCTGCCCTTACGTGGGCGGCGGCTTATGACGGTGAGGCGTGCGGCGCGCTCATGGTGACGGGGTCCCATCATCCGCAGGGTTATCTGTGTCTCAAGATTCGCATGGGTGACGGCTCGACCGCCAACCAGGATGTCATCGAAGAGCTCGAAGAGACCATGGCTTCCGAGCCAATGGGGATCGAGGGGCAATATCGCACCGCGGATATCATTCCTGACTATATGCAAGCGGTGGCATCGTTTGTCGATGCCGAAGCCATCCGCGCCGCGCACCTGCGCGTGGTGGTTGATCCCATGGGCGGCGCAGCCCAGGGCTATCTGGCCGACTTGCTGCGCGAGCTTGGTGTTGAGGTGCACGAGATTCATGCCGGGCAGGCACCTGACCAAGAAGATATCTGCCCCGACCCCGTTGAGCCGTGGGTGGACGCTTGCGAGCGCACGGTTATCGAGGACGGAGCTTGCGCTGGCCTGGTGACCGACGGCGACGCCGACCGTATCGGCGCGGTTGACGAGCGCGGCAGATATATACATCCGCATCAGATCATGGCGCTCGTTTTGGGCGACTTGGTTCAATTTCGTAATTTGGAGGGGCGCGTCGTCGTCAATCTTTCGTGCTCGACGCTCGTGCGTCGCATTGCCGAGGCGCTTGGCTGCCGCGTGACCGTCAAACCAGTCGGTTTCAAATATATAGCGGCGGAGATGAAGAAGGGCGGCGTCCTCATGGGCGGCGAAGAAGCCGGTGGTATCGGCATCGCCGCGCATATGCCCGAGCGCGATGGAATCCTCGCCTGTCTGATTCTGTGTGAGCTTATGGCAAAGACGGACGCGCCTTTGGGCGTTCTGGTCGACCAACTCGAGGACAGATTTGGTAAGACGAGCTATGGGCGTCGCGATTTGCGCCTTGAGGCCGAAGACGCCGAATCGCTGCGAACGCTGCTTCCTGGCATGAATCCTAAATCGATTTGCGGCAAGGCGCCGCAGGCTGTAAGCCATATGGATGGTTTACGTTTGGCATTCGAGGATGACACCTGGCTGCTGATCCGCCCCAGCGGGACCGAACCGGTGGTTCGCGTATACGCCGAGGGGTTCTCGGTGGAGGAGCGCGATGAGTTGCTCGATGCCGGCTGTGCCTTGGCTAAGGGAGCCTATCAGCTTTAGCCATATGACGCTTCACTATAAAGAGGCCCTCGGTGAGCGGTAGAGAACGGCTGGCAAACGTAAGCAGGGTTTTAATATGTGTAGGAAATGTGTACGCCCAGATTCCCGCCCCCGGCGCCCCTCCGGTCTGGCAATATATCTCCTTGCCGCGCGGCCCGGTCGGACCGGATCAGCCGCCAGGCGTGCACCTTGAGAACCGGATACTGCGAGGATGGACACATTCAGTGTCGCATCCGGGCAGACATCGAACCATTTGAAATGGTCTAACTTGGATTTGTTTTTCGCAAGGCCGCCGAGAGGCGGCCCCGAGAAATTCCTTTTCCTATACAGAACCATATGAATCGAACGGAACCGATCAGCGATGGACTGAGAGGACCGGACGGGCTCGAAGCCCAGATATTTTGGACGGAGAGTTCGATCCTGGCTCAGGATGAACGCTGGCGGCGCGCCTAACACATGCAAGTCGAACGGCACCCACCTTCGGGTGGAAGCGAGTGGCGAACGGCTGAGTAACACGTGGAGAACCTGCCCCCTCCCCCGGGATAGCCGCCCGAAAGGACGGGTAATACCGGATACCCCGGGGTGCCGCATGGCACCCCGGCTAAAGCCCCGACGGGAGGGGATGGCTCCGCGGCCCATCAGGTAGACGGCGGGGTGACGGCCCACCGTGCCGACAACGGGTAGCCGGGTTGAGAGACCGACCGGCCAGATTGGGACTGAGACACGGCCCAGACTCCTACGGGAGGCAGCAGTGGGGAATCTTGCGCAATGGGGGGAACCCTGACGCAGCGACGCCGCGTGCGGGACGGAGGCCTTCGGGTCGTAAACCGCTTTCAGCAGGGAAGAGTCAAGACTGTACCTGCAGAAGAAGCCCCGGCTAACTACGTGCCAGCAGCCGCGGTAATACGTAGGGGGCGAGCGTTATCCGGATTCATTGGGCGTAAAGCGCGCGTAGGCGGCCCGGCAGGCCGGGGGTCGAAGCGGGGGGCTCAACCCCCCGAAGCCCCCGGAACCTCCGCGGCTTGGGTCCGGTAGGGGAGGGTGGAACACCCGGTGTAGCGGTGGAATGCGCAGATATCGGGTGGAACACCGGTGGCGAAGGCGGCCCTCTGGGCCGAGACCGACGCTGAGGCGCGAAAGCTGGGGGAGCGAACAGGATTAGATACCCTGGTAGTCCCAGCCGTAAACGATGGACGCTAGGTGTGGGGGGACGATCCCCCCGTGCCGCAGCCAACGCATTAAGCGTCCCGCCTGGGGAGTACGGCCGCAAGGCTAAAACTCAAAGGAATTGACGGGGGCCCGCACAAGCAGCGGAGCATGTGGCTTAATTCGAAGCAACGCGAAGAACCTTACCAGGGCTTGACATATGGGTGAAGCGGGGGAGACCCCGTGGCCGAGAGGAGCCCATACAGGTGGTGCATGGCTGTCGTCAGCTCGTGTCGTGAGATGTTGGGTTAAGTCCCGCAACGAGCGCAACCCCCGCCGCGTGTTGCCATCGGGTGATGCCGGGAACCCACGCGGGACCGCCGCCGTCAAGGCGGAGGAGGGCGGGGACGACGTCAAGTCATCATGCCCCTTATGCCCTGGGCTGCACACGTGCTACAATGGCCGGTACAGAGGGATGCCACCCCGCGAGGGGGAGCGGATCCCGGAAAGCCGGCCCCAGTTCGGATTGGGGGCTGCAACCCGCCCCCATGAAGTCGGAGTTGCTAGTAATCGCGGATCAGCATGCCGCGGTGAATGCGTTCCCGGGCCTTGTACACACCGCCCGTCACACCACCCGAGTCGTCTGCACCCGAAGTCGCCGGCCCAACCGCAAGGGGGGAGGCGCCGAAGGTGTGGAGGGTGAGGGGGGTGAAGTCGTAACAAGGTAGCCGTACCGGAAGGTGCGGCTGGATCACCTCCTTTCTAGGGAGATAAATCTTCTAGAGAGAAAACACTTTAACTCGAATAGAGGGCAGGAGCCCGTCCGGTTGATGTCCGCCAGGATGATTCCCCGCAGCACCCGGTCCCCGGGGTCGCACCCGCGTACCTTGAGAGCCGCATAGCGATAGGAGAGAGATGGAAGATCATTCTTCCAGACTCGATTCTTTTCTGCGATTTATCAGACAGAATGATAGCAATCATTCATCCGATCCAAACAAGAAGAATTCACTTATATATGAGTGAGGAGCATCTGATCGCGAGCACAGTCAACTACTGTGCCGCGGTATGAGATACCCGAATTGCGACATACGAGCGCTATTCATGATATCGATTAATTTAACTTAATTAGCGACACGTGGATATCCCGCGGGCCCGAGAGCGGTCCCGCAAGATACCACGGGCGCACGGCGGATGCCTTGGCACAGGGAGCCGATGAAGGACGCGGCAAGCTGCGATAATCCCCGGCGAGGAGCACACATCCTTCGACCCGGGGGTCTCCGAATGGGCGAACCCATGCACAGCAGTGTGCATATCCCCCCGCTGAACGCATAGGCGGGGGGAGGACAACCCGGGGAACTGAAACATCTAAGTACCCGGAGGAGAGGAAATCAATCTCGAGACTCCCCGAGTAGCGGCGAGCGAAAGGGGACCGATGGCCAAACCGTCGAGCGGGCATACCCGGCAGGGGTTCCGCCGACGGGGTTGCAGGGCCGCGCATCCGGGGGCTGCCGCCCCCGGGCGCAGGTCCGGCTGGGGAGCGGAACGGCATGGGAGGGCCGGCCGCAGCGGGTGACAGCCCCGTACGCGAACCCAGACCGGACGGCGCGACGCGGTCCCTGAGTAGGGCCGGGCACGTGAAACCCGGTCCGAACCTGGGTGGACCACCATCCAAGCCTGAGTACTACCCTGTGACCGATAGCGCACCAGTACCGTGAGGGAAAGGTGAAAAGCACCCCGGGAGGGGAGTGAAACAGTACCTGAAACCGTGCGCCCACGAGCAGTCGGAGCACCTATATGGTGTGACGGCGTGCCTTTTGTAGAATGAGCCAGCGAGTCGCTGGCGCGGGGCGAGGTTAACCGAAAGGGAGCCGGAGCGAAAGCGAGCCTTAACAGGGCGACTTGAGTCCCGCGCCGCGGACGCGAAGCCGGGTGAGCTATCCGTGGGCAGGCTGAAGCGGGGGTAAGACCCCGTGGAGGGCCGAACGCACGTCGGTTGAAAACGGCGGCGATGACCTGCGGATAGGGGTGAAAGGCCAATCAAACCCGGAGATATCTCGTTCTCCCCGAAATAGCTTTAGGGCTAGCGTCGCGCGTTCACCGCCGGAGGTAGAGCACCGGATGGACGAGGGGGCTTCGCCGCCTACCGAATCCAACCGAACTCCGAATGCCGGCGGCCCAGAGCGCGGCAGTCAGAGCATGTGGGCTAAGCTGTGTGCTCGAGAGGGAAACAGCCCGGACCGCCCGCTAAGGTCCCCAAGTTCCAGCCGAGTGGCAAAGGATGTGCGTCCGCCCAGACAACCAGGATGTTGGCTTAGAAGCAGCCATGCATTCAAAGAGTGCGTAACAGCTCACTGGTCGAGTGGACATGCGCCGACAATACACGGGGCTAAGCTGGACACCGAAGCGGCGGGATTTTGATTTTCAGAATCGGTAGGGGAGCTTCCCATGGGCGGGGAAGCCGCCGGGCGACCGGCGGTGGAGCGCATGGGAGTGAGAATGCTGGCATGAGTAGCGAGAGACGAGAGAGTAACTCGTCCGCCGTGAACCCGAGGTTTCCTGGGCAAGGCTAATCCTCCCAGGGTCAGTCGGGGGCTAAGGCGAGGCCGGAAGGCGTAGCCGACGCGCAGCAGGCAGACATTCCTGCACCGCGCACGCGGCGCTACGACCGACGGGGCGACGGATGGGGGTGGCTCGGCGGGGTTCTGGACGTCCCCGTGATGGAGCGCGGCCCGCGGACCAGGGAAATCCGGTCCGCACGAGGGCGAGGCTCCGGACGAAGCACTTAAGCGAAGCGAGTGAGCCCGAGGTCCCTAGAAAAACCCCTAGGCAGGCGCGTGCGCGCCCGTACCGCAAACCGACACAGGTGGGTGGGTAGAACATACCGAGGCGATCGGGTCAACCATGGTCAAGGAACTCGGCACAATGGCCCCGTAACTTCGGGAGAAGGGGTGCCCGCGCGTACGTGAACGGACTTGCTCCGGGAGCGGAGGCGGGCCGCAGTGGAGAGGCCCAAGCGACTGTTTACCAAAAACACAGGACTCTGCAGAAGCCGCAAGGCGACGTATAGGGTCTGACGCCTGCCCGGTGCCGGAAGGTCACGCGGAGGAGTTAGCGCATCGCGCGAAGCCCCGAAGCCAAGCCCCGGTAAACGGCGGCCGTAACTATAACGGTCCTAAGGTAGCGAAATTCCTTGTCGGGTAAGTTCCGACCTGCACGAAAGGCGCAACGACTTGGGCGCTGTCTCGACCATGGACCCGGTGAAATTGCACTGGTCGTGAAGATGCGACTTACCCGCGGAAGGACGGAAAGACCCCGTGAACCTTCACTGCAGCTTGGCATTGGCCGCTGGTCCCGCGTGTAGAGGATAGGCAGGAGGCACAGATCCGGAGGCGCCAGCCCCCGGGGAGCCGCCCTTGGAATACTGCCCTCGCGCGACCGGCGTCCTAACCCGAGGCCGTCGACCGGCTCGGGGACCGTGCCAGGCGGGCAGTTTGACTGGGGCGGTCGCCTCCTAAAGGGTAACGGAGGCGCGCGAAGGTCCGCTCGGGACGGTCGGCAACCGTCCTTTTGAATGCAAGAGTACAAGCGGGCTTGACTGCGAGGCCCACAAGCCGAGCAGGTGCGAAAGCAGGCTCTAGTGATCCGGCGGCCCCGAGTGGGTGGGCCGTCGCTCAACGGATAAAAGGTACTCCGGGGATAACAGGCTGATCTTGCCCAAGAGTCCACATCGACGGCAAGGTTTGGCACCTCGATGTCGGCTCATCGCATCCTGGGGCTGGAGCAGGTCCCAAGGGTACGGCTGTTCGCCGTTTAAAGCGGTACGCGAGCTGGGTTCAGAACGTCGTGAGACAGTTCGGTCCCTATCCTCCGTGGGCGCAGGAGAATCGATGGAGGCTGCCCCCAGTACGAGAGGACCGGGGTGGACGCACCTCCGGTGAACCGGTTGTCGACCAACGGCACGGCCGGGTAGCCGCGTGCGGCGCGGATAACCGCTGAAGGCATCTAAGCGGGAAGCCGTTCCAGGGATTAGTTCTCCTTCCGGTAAGGGCCCAGGTAGACTACCTGGTCGATAGACGGCAGGTGCAAGGCTGGCGACAGCCTCAGCCGAGCCGCACTAATCGCCCGAGCTCTTCCGGAACCGCACCTCGCGGCCCGCGGGAC
>NZ_QSRV01000010.1:24356-61984 GCF_003437235.1 Collinsella sp. TF07-1 | reverse complement strand
GACGGAAAGCACATTAAGTGCTTTCCTTTGCGTGCGGAACTCGCGACAAACTTCATGCCCTCCGGTCCGCCCCGGGAGGCAGGTTAACTAATTCGGGCCCGGCATTCAGAAAAGTCAGTACAGCAAAATGGCGATGCGGATGGTGCGAACAAGAAAGGGGCACGTTGCTGAAACGCGCCCCTTGTGGGTGGGGTATGGGGCTAGCGCTCGTAGATTAAGTTGCCTGCCAGGTAGGTGGCTTGGACTTTGGTGGCTTGGAGTTCTTGGGGGTCGATGGTGAGTGGGTTTTGGTCCAGGACTACCAGGTCGGCGTATTTGCCGGGTTCCAGGCTGCCGAGGTTTTGCTCGTCGCCTGCCGCGTAGGCGCTGCCCAGGGTGTAGTTGCGCAGGGCCGTTGCCGCATCGATGCGCTCACTCGGCAGCCAGCCGCCCTCGGGCCAGTGGCTGCGGGGGTCTTGGCGGGTGATAGCCGTGTAGAGCACGTTCATGCTGGTAACAGGCGTGATGGGGCTGTCGGTACCGAAGGCTTGGCGAATGCCGCGCTGCTTATAGGTTGCAAACGGCCACATGATGCGGCTGCGCTCCATGCCCAAATCGCGCTCGGGGCCGCCCGGGTCGAGCGTAATGTGACAGGGCTGGCTCGAGGCAATCACGTTGAGCTTGCGCAGGCGATCGATGTCCTGGGGCAGGAGATTCTCCAGATGCTCAAGCGTATTATGGCCGTGTTGGGGCAGGCCGTAGAGCTCTGCCGCCTCCTCAAAGATATCGAGCGCGGCATGGATGGCACCGTCGCCGATGACGTGGATGCGCACGGTGTGGCCGCGCTCCGCGGCCGCCAGAACTAGCTTGCGCATGCGCTCGGCGGGAACCGTCAGACGGCCCTGGTCGCCCGGGAAGCGCGGATTGGTATAGGGCTCGGTGAGATACGCCGTGTGTTCGCTCGACACGCCGTCGAAGAACTGCTTAAAGCCCGGTGCCGAGAGCAGCGCGTTGTTCGCGTAGCGGGTCTGCAGTTCTTCTAAGCGCGATTGGTCATCCAGCAACGTGGGGAACAGATGGGCTCGGATGCCCAGCTTGCCGGCTGCCTGTAGCTTGTCGTAGACATCATCGCGGATAAAATCGCAGCCCGGCATGGGCATGAGCGACATGTCGCAAATCGAGGTAATGCCTTGCTCGGCCATGCGTTTCATTTGGTCGGCATACGCGCTCGCGATACGGTCCTCACCCAGCCACTCAAGACAGCGCGGCAGCAGCTGCATGGCCGCAGCCTCATGAGCAATACCCGTGAGCTCGCCATTTGCATCTTTGTCGTAGCTGCCACCCGCCGGCGGCTCGCTGTCACGCGTCACGCCGAGTGCCTCGAGCGCGCGGCTGTTGAGCCACAACGTATGCCCGTCGCCCGAGTACATAACACAGGGTCGATCAGGAAAAGCCGCATCGAGCGACGCCTTGGTTGGATGCTCGGGCGGGTCCCAACGGTAATCGCGCCAGCCCTGCGTCACAACCCAAGCGTCGTCGGGCAGGTCCTGGGAAAACTCGAGCGCATGTTGCACCAGCGCCGCCTCGGACGTGCCCATATCCATGAGCATGTACGGCGAGGAACCGACCGAGGTATGGAAGAAATGCAGATGAGCATCGTGGAAACCGGGGCAGACAAACTGCTCGCCGTAGTCGATAACCAACGTGGCGGCAGGAGCGGCGGCAATCACGTCATCGGGCGCACCGACTGCGACGATACGGTCGCCTGCGATGGCAATCGCCAGCTCGCGGGCGGTATCGATACCGTCTTGCGCGGTAAAGACGTTCTTGGAGCGGATAATCCGATCGATATGTTGCATGGGCATCCCCATCTCTGGCAGGAAATTCAACACCCCCGAGTGTACTCCCCCGCCCTTGTAACAAAACCCCAAGCGGCAAACGGCAACTTTACCAGCCCTAGCGGCAGGTGGCATACTGGAGAGAGCCTGTACGATTTTGCGATCAACCCAGCAAGGAGCAAATCGACCATGACGAAGACCAAGGCACAGCAGATTATGGCGGCGACCGAAGTGCGAGCGGCTGACGACGTCACCGCAGCCATCCAAGATATCGCTACCGAGTTTGAACCCTATATCATCAAGCAGCGCCGGCACTTCCATAAGCACCCGGAGCTGAGCCTTGCCGAGGAGCGCACGACCTCCGACATCGCCAACCAGCTCGACGCCATGAATATCCCCTACGAGCGTCCCCTCAAGACGGGCCTGGTGGCGACCCTTCGCGGCACCGCGCCCGACGCCTATCGCGAGGACGGCACGCCACGCCGCCGCATCCTGCTGCGCGCCGACATCGACGCCCTGCCCGTCACCGAGCAGACCGGCGAGGAGTTTGCCAGCGTCAACGAGGGCTGCATGCACGCCTGCGGCCACGACTGCCACATCGCCATGATGCTCGGCACGCTGCAAATCCTGCGCCATATGACCGACGACATCCACGGCGAAGTCCGCATCGTCTTCCAGCCCAGCGAGGAAAACGGCCAGGGCGCCAAGCTCATGATCGGCACGGGCGTGCTCGACGGCGTCGATGGCGCCTACGCCGCGCACATCTGGAGTGAGGTCGACGCCGGCACCGTGAGCTGCGAGCCCGGACCGCGCATGGCCAATACCGACTGGTTCCGCATCGACGTCCGCGGCACCTCGTGCCACGGCGCCATGCCCCAGCGCGGTCACGACGCCGTTATGGTTGCCGCCGAGATCGTCAACGCTCTGCAGACCATCGTTTCGCGCGAGATCAGTCCCTACGAGCCGGCCGTCATTACCGTCGGCGAGCTGCACGGCGGAACCGCGCGCAACGTTATCGCCGGCACGGCCTACCTCGCCGGCACGGTGCGCACCTACGGCGATTCGACCCACGAGGAAATGCCGGAGCTCATGCGCCGCATCGTGGAGCATACCGCGGCCGCCTTGGGCGCCGAGGCAAAGCTCACCGACTACACCATCGCCAACTACAAGGTCGAAAACGATGCCGCCTCGAGCGAGCGCTGCCGCCAGGCAGTAATCAAATGCTTGGGCCCCACCGGCCAAGGCCATTACCGCGGCACGCTTTCGGGCGAGGATTTTTCGGAGTACCTGCGCCGCGTACCGGGCGTGCTCGCCTTTGTAGGTACGCGCAACCCCAAGATTGGCGCCACGTACGCCCAACATTCCTGCTTCTACAAGATCGACGAGACTGTGCTGGCAAAGGGCTCCATGGTGGCCGCCCAGTATGCCATCGACTTTTTGGCCGAGCCCACCCAAGAGGAGCTCGACGGCCCCGCGATCACCGCGGTCGCCGAAACCAACCCCGACTTGGCCGCCAAGTTGCGCTCTGCCAAGGCCACGTCCGCCGAGGCTCGCGATGCTATCCATGATGCCCGCACGGCTCGTCATGCCGCGATCAAGGGCATCCACGATGCACGTGCCGCCGCTCGCCGCGAGGAGAAGCACGACGAGTAGTCGATCCACGACCATCTCGCAGTCATAGCCGCATCGCGATATCAAAGCGGGGGCGGACGCTTCGGCACGTCCGTCCCCGCTTATTTGTCAAGCGCTATTTCTACCGTTTCTACCCCGTCCCCAAATGGCAGGTGGCAGGGTTACTCGTCCTGCGGGTCCTCGTCGGAGCTTGGCGCAGGCTCGGGCTCAGGCGCAGGCTCGGGCTCCGGTTCCGGCATGGGCGCGGGCTCGGGCTCAGGCACGGGCGCGGGCTCAGGCTCAGGCTCAGGCTCAGGCGCAGGCTCGGGCGCAGGCGCCGGCGCCGCAGCGGAATCGGATACGGGCGCTACGTCGGCGCTAAAACCAGCCGGAGCAGACTTCTTCTCAAACGGCAGCACAAAAGTCAGTACGTCGTCCTTGTCCTCGTCGGCCCACTCGCTTGCGTAGCGCGCAACCCAATAGCCAACGGCACGGTGCTTGAGCATCTTGCCAAAGACCGTGAGAAATACCGTGACAAACGCCGTCAGCACCAAGAACAATACGAGCGTAATGCCACCGCCGGTAACAAGCGCCTCAATAGCCGTAGGACGGTAGTAGTAGCTATACATACCGACAGAGGCAATGGTGCCAAAGACGAACGTCAGAATCCAAGTGACAACGTTAGCGACCAGACCCGTCAAAAACTCGGGGAGGAACGAAGCGCAGAACAGCTTGGTCTTATTGTTCTTAAAGGCCGCCCAGACCTTATCAAGCGAAAACGCGCTCTCCACACGACCGGTCACCGCAAAGTGCATCACGGCGATGTCGGCAAACATCTTAAAGAAGACCCCCAAGACCGCCGTGGCAATCATAGCCAGGACAAGCAGGCCAAGCGAGCCAAACAGCGCAGCCTCGAGCGCATAGGAGCCGTAATAAGAATACGAGCCCGCGGCGCCAATTACCACGCTCTCCACCAGCGAAAGCACTACACCGATAACGGGAATGGCAGCGATAACCTCGAGCACGACCGAGATAACGCTCGAAAAGACTCCGAGACCAAACGACGTGGAACGCATGAGTGGACGGTCCATGCCGTCATCGACCTTGAGCGAAAGATCACGGCCCCACTCGATACCAAAGCCGGAACCACACACGCTCGCAATGCAAGCTGCCAAAAAGCCGATGGCAGCCACAATGCCGCCAATAACGGGAATAAACAACACGAGCACCGACACAACGCAAATCAGCGCCGGCAAAAACGCGATTTGGCATACACGCTGAAGCACACCCGGAGTCTTGGTCATATCTTGGAACGCCTGAGCCACACAGCCCTTTGGCGCATTCGCCACGGGCGGTTGCGGAACAAACTGCTGGGGCTGAGGCTGTCCCTGGGGAGCGGGTCCAGCGGCACCGGCATTAGGAGCACCGCACGCGCCACAGAACTTGTCGTTGTCGCCCATGGGGGCACCACACTGCGAACAGAACATCGAAATCATCCCTTCGTATCATGAGCGAATCATCTGGATCGCAAACGATGTCTTTAGCATCATTATCACCCAATGTGGGGACAAATGCTCCAACATGACGTATTTGCAACGCGCAGGGCGCTATTCGATTGTTTGATGAGCTCGACCGCGTTAGTTCGTTCCGCGGAAACCCTTGCCGACGATCTCGGAGCTGTCGACGATCGTGATAAAGGCACCCGGATCGATCTCGCGAGCGTAGCGACGCAGCTGCACGGCCTCGCGACGACTTAGCACGCTCATGATCACCGTCACGCACTTGCCCGAGAAAGCACCGTAGCCGCGGCTAATAGTCGCCGTACGGTTGAGATGCTTGACGATAAACTCCTCGACCTTAAGGGGCTCGGAGCAAATGACCGTGCAGACTTTACGCAGGTGGATGCTCTCGATGGCTTTGTCGACCACAAGCGTCTTGGCAAACAGGCCGAGCACGCAATACAGACCGACGCGCGGGCCGTACAAGAAGGCCGCGATGGTCACGATGCCGATATCGACCAGTAGCAGGGCGCGGCCAATCTCGAGCGTCGTGCGGCGCTTGAGGATCATGGCAAGAATGTCCGTGCCACCCGTCGAGGCGCCGATGTCAAAGACAATGGCGCTGCCGAGCGCCGGCAGAATCACGGCAAAGCACAGGTCGAGCCACATATCGCCCGTCATCGAGACATCGGTCGGAATAAAGAGCTCAAACAGCGAAACATAGGCGGACAGCGCAAACGAGGCGAAGACGCTCCACAGGATTGCCTTGCGCTCCAAAAAGATAAAGCCCAGAACGACCAGGACCGCATTGATAATCCACATAAAAACGCCGACGGGCAGGGTCGGGAACAGCGTGGACAGAATGACCGACACGCCCGAGGTGCCGCCAAAAGCAAAGTGATTAGGGGTTTTAAACGCAACGATGGCAAAGGCCGTGAGGATCAGACCCAAATTGAGCTCGGCAAAAAAGCGCGGAAAGCCCGGCTCCTGACTGCGCTTGCGACCAGCGCGCTCGCCCCGCTCGATAACATCGCGATCGACCACGCGCTCCATCGGCACTACGGGAGGACGATGCACCTCCTCGGCAGCACGCGACGCCGCCTCTGCCGCAGCGGCCTCAATCGCCCATGCCTTGCTTTCTGTTTCGTGCTCGTCGGCCATTACGGCAACCCCTCGTTAACAATTTGGAAACAATGCGCCCATTAGAGTAACGCGGAACGTGGGGATTGCAACCCTTAGTTAGACGAGCGGTATGACTATATCGGGAGCGTACAAAAACGGCCGGCCACGCTTTTGCTTGCGCGGTCGGCCGTTTAATGTTTTCGCAGATAAAACCTGCCAAAACAAACCTGTCCCTTTTTGGAAGGTTATTCGTGCTGGCTGGTGCGGTGCTCGTACTCCTCGGGGGTGATGACATCCTCGATGCGCAGGTTGACGCCCGCCACCTCAAGGCCAGTCATCGCGGCAAGGCGCTCGGTGACACGTGCCTTAACATCGTCGAAGATCGCGGGCGCATAGGCGCCGTACTCGATGATGACGGAGATGTTGACGACCACGCGATTATCGTCGGTGACCTCGACCGTCACGCCCTTGGTCAGATTCTCGGCACCAAACTGCTCCTGCACAAAGTGCATGAGGTTACCCTTCATGCCCAGAACGTGCGGAACCTCGCGGGTGGCCATGGCAACGATCTTCTCGATCACGCCGTTGGAATAGGTCAGCGAGTCCTCGGACTCATCCGCTTCCTCGTCGTCCTCATCCGTATCGGACTCGGCCTCGACGAGAGCCTCATCCTCGAGCGTCACATCCTCAGCTTCGGCGACGACCGCCTCGTTCTCCTCGAGCTCGGTATCGGCTACATCGACCTTCGTATTAAAAGCCATGGTTCCTCCTTATGCCTGCCGCGGATGCGACAGTCGAATACATATTAGCGGCCGCTAAACAGACGGCCGAAGAAGTTGACGATCCCGTTCTCGCCGTCGCGAATTTGGCCGATCACAGCGCCGATCAGCACGAAGAATGCAATGACGAGCGTGTCCCACAGGCCCAACGTGAGCACCAACACGGCGAGGATAAAGCCGGCGACGGCGCCGAGCGTGGTGTTGGGATGACGCACAGCATAGCTCCAGACGGCAGCGCCCGTACCCTTGATGAGACCCATAGCCTCGTCAAAATCCGCGGCTGCCGCGTCTTGTAACTCGGTTGCCTCTGCTTTGGAATCAACAGGTTCGCTCGCCGACGTGGCGCTCTGGTCAATCGTCAGGCGCGGCGTACGAGCGGTCTTATCTTGATTGGTATCACTCACCGGAAACCTCCACGGTCTGGACGGTAGTCTTGGACGGCAAAAAACGGACGCGCGCGGTCGTACCCGGCGCGCCGAGCATGGTATCGCAGGCTTCTTCGATGCGCTGCTGCATCGCGGTAGCCAGAGATGCCACGTCCTTATCGTCAAGCGCGATAGCCTCGACCTTAAAACGGACGTGCGAATCGTCGGGGCCTTGGACGCGAGCCTCGACATGCTCGACCATCACGCGGTCGTCGCGCCCGGCAGCAACCCTGGCGCACGAAGAAAGCGCCGCAAGGGTAACCTCGATATTGCGCTCCCCCGCCGGATGCACGCAGGACGGCTCGCGACGGGCGAACATCAGGCGGAAAAAGCTCAGCAGTACGCCGATCGCCACGACGCCGGCGCACGCCGTCACGACGATGCGCGGCATGGGGTCGCGCATCAGCAGCATAAAGCGATACGTATACGGCCCCCAAAACTGGCAGACAAGCGTACCCAGCGCCACGATGGTGGCGGCAAGATACACGATCGCTAGGGCTCGTTTGAGTACGCGCACGCGGCGCTCCCTTCAAATCTCGGCTCTCGAAATGCAAAACGGTTCGCATCATTATAAAAGAGCCGGGTCCGGTGCTCTACGCACGCGGATCCGGCTCATCTATTCCACGAGGCTTGCATGCTCGCTTCATTATGCCCAGATATGCACGGCTCAATCCGTGCTGGCGCTACTCCTCCTCGAGGGCAGCGATGACCTCGTCGGTCATGTCCATGGTGCTGTAGACGTCCTGGACGTCGTCGAGCTCCTCAAGACGGTCGATGAGGCGCTGGACCTTCTTGGCGTCGGCGCCGGAAACCTCGGTCGGGGTGGTCGGGACCATGGTGGTCTCGGAGCCCTTGACCTGGACACCCTGCTCCTCGAGCGCCTTGGAGACAGCCATGACCTCGTTGGCAGCAGTCCAGACGATCCACTCCTCGCCGGCATCCTCGTAGTCCTCGCCACCGGCCTCGGCGATAGCCATCATGAACTCATCCTCGTCACCGGCAGCACCATTGGCGATCATGGTCTCCTTCTTGGCGTTCTCATCCAGGATCTCCTTGGCGACGACGATCTGGCCCTTGCGCTCAAACTGGAAGGCGACGGAGCCGGAGGTGCCCAGGTTGCCACCAGCGTGGGAGAAGGCGGAACGGACATCAGCGGCGGTACGGTTGCGGTTGTCGGTCAGGCAGTCGACGTAGACGGCGACACCGGCGGGACCGTAGCCCTCGTACACGATGTTCTCGTAGACGGCGGCGTCAGCACCCGAACCAAAAGCCTTGTCGATAGCGGACTTGATCTTGTCCTTAGGCATGGACTGAGCCTTGGCCTTGGCAACGGCAGCGGCGAGGCTGGCGTTGTTCTCGGGCAGCGGGTCACCGCCGAGACGGGCAGCAACAGTGATGTTGCGGCTGAGCTTGGAGAAGAGGGCGGAACGCTTGGCGTCCTGCGCGCCCTTACGATGCTTGGTTGTGGCCCACTTAGAGTGTCCGGACATACGTGTCTCCTATCGGTTTCGACCTAAAGCCCAGCGCAGATGCTCGGGCAATATAAACAAACGTCGTTATGATATACCTACTAGCCTGCGAGATAAACCCCAAAATGAAGGCGTCGTGATGATGTCCCCTTTGGTGCAAAGAAACCTGACCCCAATGCACCAAGTTAGGACCAGAGGAAGTCGCTGCGGGTGACGGTGGCGCCGATGGCGAAGGGCATGCAGGCGATGACCGGATACAGGTAGCGCATGTAGGTCGAGCCGTTGCACGGACCAATCAGGCACACGGCGAGCACGCCCAACAGCGGCACCCAGATCGCCAGCGCACGCCATGAATGACGTCGCAGCAGGTAGACCACCACGGCAATCATGATCCACACATAGGTGGCCGAGCTCATGGTGAGCGAAATAAACGGGATGCGCTGCACCGCCACACGGTACAGATTGATCAGGTGGTCACACCAGCGCACCACGTTGCTGTCAACCGGATGGAAGTCGAAGTACTTGAGGTTGTCGGGACGCGCCATGATCTCGGCACTACGCGCCGTGCTGTAGACCCAGGCATCGCGGGCACTCGGATAAAAGTAGCCGTAATAGTTATTGATGAGCGCCGAGATATAGCACTCGGGATCCTTTTTGAACATCTGCGCCCAGACCTCAAAATAGGCCTTGATGTCCTCCTGCGAGGCGTACTCGTTAAAGCAGTTCTTGACGGCATCGGACTTGTCAGGGTTGTAGCGGCGGCCCAGGTTCTCGTACTTGAGCACGCGATCGATCACGACGCGCTCCTCGTCGGTCACCAAACCGTCGCAGGGCGCCTCCACGATGGTGCCGTCCTCCTTTACCGTGGGGTTGACACCCGAGTTGAGGCCATCGTGCTTTTGAACGAAACGAGCCGTCTGCTGGAACGGAATCGAGAGAATTTCGCGCTTGGAGCCGGGCGTGATGTCGTGCGCCGGCATAAAGACCTTGGTGAAGTACATATTAGAGGCAAGGCAGAGCGCGAGCACCGCGAGGACGCCAACCCAGCGGAATCGCGGCGTGACGCATGAGACCGCGGTGCCCGTCTGCTTAGCCGCACGACGAGCGACATGTACATCCCATGCGCAAAACGCCGCCGCGATCATACACGCCGCCAGCGGAAACACCAGGCCTCCATTGCGCAAAAACGTGGAACCCATGGCAGCAAGCGCAAACAACAGCCAGTCATGGCGCGCAAAGAGCACGGGGGCCTTCTCGCCCGCACGCTCGGCATTGGCATCGCGACGGGGCAGGCCGCAGGCCACGAGCTTCACGGTCTGCACCAACAGCACCAAAAACGCGTCGGCAAAGAGCACGTCTTTGGTGAGCAGGGCCGCGTAGTTAGAGAACATGGGCATAAACACAAAGAACAGCAAGATCACGCCGCGGACCGGCAGGCTCACGCCCAGTTTGCGCAGCGACGAGACGGAATAGGCCATGCAGGCGGCCGTAATGACGAACTGAGCGCAGGTGTAGATGGCAAGCCCCGCATTGGCGCTGTTAAAGACCGAAAGCCCCAGTTGAACGCACGAGCCGATAATGGCCGTGTGCACGACCGGGTGATGCCCGTTGAGCAGGACATTGGGGTTGAGTAGGCGCAGGTAGTCGCTCGTGCCGTTGGGATAGTTGAACCACTGGCGAATCTGCGCACCCGTATCTCCCATAAAAAGGCCGGGCAGCGAAGCGATGAGCGTGGGCGCCCAGGCGATCATAAGCACCAGGAAGGGCCCGGCAAAGGGATGGGCCGAGAGCACGGCGTGAGCCACACGCCATACGCGGCCAAAGTGCGCTTCGGAAAACGGAATGCGCCGAGAGCTCAGCCAATCTAGACACTCAAAAGCCAGGTAGAAGGCAACGATCGCCAAGAGCATCCAGCCCGCGCCGCCAATCCAGGCACAGATGATGCGGGCCTTGTCGCCAAGAACAATCTCGGCCGAGTCGGTGAGGTCGTAGCTGCGGCCGAACACCATGCAGATGGCGAAAAACAGCGACGGCAGAATGATCGACGGGCGCCAGGTGTCGCCACGGCCAAAGAATACGTAGCGAAACGGCAGCGTGAGCAGGCAGGCAAGCGCAAGCAGCATGACCGCGTCGGTATGGCCGGCAAACGAGAGGAGCACCTCGTAGCACACGTACAGCATGCCCGAGGCTTTGGGGTCAATCGCCAAGACTGCGTTGCTCGACACCGGGGCGGGATCGATGGAAAACGCCGTGGTCGCCAACAGCGCGAGCAGAAATGCGATGAGCGTCTGCTTGGCGGGGTAGCGCTTAAACCAGACGATGCGGGCCGCGTCGCGCGCAGCCGTTGTGGAGAGATCGGAATCCTTCACAGTCCAAAGAGCCTTTCTAGAAACCTGCCAAAAAGGGACAGGTTTATTTTGGCAGGTTTTATCTGGGGAAACGTTACGGTTCTGTCATCGTTGCCCAGCAAACCACCACAAAAGTGCCTGTCCCCTTTGTGGTGGTTAGGAGTCGAGGTAGATGCGCTGGGGACGGTTGCGGCGGAGGGCAAAGATGACGAGCGCCAGGCCCGCAATCACGAGCGGAAGGCTCAGCAGCTGACCCATCGTGATGACGCCGCCCAGCAGATAGCCCAGCTGGGCATCGGGCACGCGCACGAACTCGACGAGGAAGCGGACGATGCCGTAACCCATCACAAACACGCCCATAAACGTGCCCTGGGGCAGCAACGGCTTTTTGCGGCTGAGCACCTGCAGGATGCAGAAGAGCACAATGCCCTCAAGAAATGCCTCGTAGAGTTGGGAGGGGTGACGCGGCATATCGCCCGCAGTCCCGCCAAAGACTACACCCCAGGGCAGATCGGTCGGCTTGCCCCACAGCTCACCGTTGACAAAGTTGGCACAACGGCCCAGACACAAGGCCAGCGGCGCGCCGATGACAGCAAGGTCTGCCAGAGTCCATGCGTCGAGCTTATACATGCGGCAAACGATGATGCCGCCGATAATGCCGCCGACCAGGCCACCGTGGAAGCTCATGCCGCCTTCGTTGGTGGCAAAGATCTCGAGCGGATGTGCCCAGTAGTAGCCGTCGCCGTAAAAGATGACGTAGAACAGGCGGGCGCCGATGATAAGGCCAAAGACCACACCGACCACGACGCTCGTCAGGTCGTCAATCGTGATGCTAAAGCCCCAGCGACGCTGCGTGCGATACATGACGACCGCCGTGAGCAGAGCTCCGACCACATAGGCCAGACCATACCAGTAAATCGTGATGGGCCCCGCCGAAATCGCGACGGGATCAAGCATATGGTAGAAGTCGTTGAGCATGTCGACCCTCCTACTCCCTACATACAAATGCGGCCGCGGGCCTTGCGCTCGCAGCCGCATATTTGGGCGTAACGTCTATGCGGAGTATGCCGTCCGCAGCTTTCGCATCTTAGAACGGCGCGTACTCGTCGTACAGGTCGTCGGTCTCGCCGGAGGCATTAACCTGCTCGACACGGGTAACGCCGGGCACATGCTCCTTGAGGATACGCTCGATACCCATGGACAGGGTCAGCGCGCTCATAGGGCAGCCGGCGCAGGCACCCTGCAGCTCCAGTTTGACGACGCCCTCGTCGTCAACACCCACATACTCCATATCGCCGCCGTCGGCCTGCAGGTTGGGGCGAATCTCTTCAAGAACCTTCTTAAGCAGCTCTTCGTTAACAGCCACAGGGGCTCCTTTCTCACAATAACGCGGGCACGCCCGCGGACAGGGGCTATGTTACTACAGCCATGTACCCGCTCACGAGCCATCCATGCGCGCGGACACGACTTTCACGAGCAGTCAATTTGGGACGGGGATCTTTTAGCTGCCTGTTGTTACCAGCTGGCATTGTCACGCGCTACTGCTGAGCCTGCCCCTCGGTACCGATGTGAACATCGACGATAACCTGGCGGTAGCTAATACCGCAGGAGTCGAGAATGCGGCGGCTGATGCGGCCGTCGTCGGTGTCGGCGTACTTGTTGTCCAGGTAGACAACCTCGCCCACACCCACCTGCGCCAAAATCTTGGCGCAGTCGTGGCACGGGAACAGCGTGACGTAGACCGTGGAACCCTCGAGGTCCTTGAGCGAGCCACGGTAGTTGAGCACGGCGTTGGCCTCGGCATGGACCACGTAGTTGTGCTTGTCCTGCAGCGGGTCGTCGCTCGTACCCCACGGGAAAAAGTCGTCGTTGAGCGCCGAGGGCGTACCGTTGTAGCCCACCGAAAGGATACGGTGGTTGGTGCTGGCGATGCACGCACCCACCTGCGTGTTGGGATCCTTGCTGCGGCGCTGTGCGGCGATGGCCACGCTCATAAAGAACTCGTCCCAGCTAATGACGTCCAGGCGCTTGCCTGACGAAGTTTGATGAAGATCGTCCGACATGGCAGACACCTCCGTAATCGCAATAGTTTGACCCATTGTAGCAGGTGAAAGGTGGGGGGCGTTTGTCCCACCGGCGCCCTCACTTTTACACGCGGCGGGGCTTTTGGTTGATGCGGTAGAGCTCGGCGAGTCCTCGCAACGTCAGCGCGTCGTCTACCGTCAGGCTGTGGCCGACCAGCGACGCGAGCGCCTCGGCATCGTCGCCGGTAATGACGATGGGCACGTCGCCCTCCCCCGCGGCCTTGGTCGCGCGCATCTCGGCGAGCACCATGTCGAGCATGCCGTCGATGCGGGCCACCTCGCCCAGAACCACGCCCGAACGCATGGCCTCGCGCGTGTTGCGGCCGATCACATGCGTGGGTGCCGAGGGCTCGACCTGCGGCAGACGCGCCGCAGCAGCCGAAAGCGAGCGGGCGCCAAGCGCCAGACCCGGCGCGATGACGCCGCCCACAAAGGTGCCGCGCGCGTCGATGACCTCGATATTGGTCGTGGTACCCAAGTCGATCACGATGCACGGAGAGCCGTAGACGGCACGGGCCGCCACGGCGTCGGCAATGCGGTCGGGGCCGATCTCGGCCGGGTCGTCGTAGCGGACGGGCATGCCGGTCTTGAGGCCCGGCCCCACGGTGAGCACGCGCCCCGTGCAGGTGCGAAAAAGTGCCGCCTTCCACGGACGCTCGAGCGCCGGCACCACGCAACTCAGGACTGCAGCTGCGGGAACGAGCGCGCCGGGCATGCCCGCATCGGCCGCCAGCGCGGCCATGACTTGAGCGAGACGCATACGCGCTTCGTCGGCCGTAATGCTCGACGGCGTCGTGATCTCGCACGTCGCAAGCGGGCATTCCTGTGCCGCGGCCGAATCCTCGGCAAACAGGCCAAAGCGAATGAACGTGTTGCCCACGTCGACCGTCAATATATATGCGCACCCATTAAGCATCGTCGGCACTCCTTTCGTCTGTCCAGCAGTATATCGCCTACCTAAACCAGTCATCCCAAAATGACTAGCTTGCGGCTATACTGGTGCGCGGTCGTTTGCGAGCTCACGCGGCGGCCCTTGGTAACCCGACTTCCCGCGCCGTATCCGTAACGGCGCTCCCGGGGGAAGCGGATATACGCAAAGGAGTTTTATATGAGCAATCCCTCGAACCGCGCTTCGATGCGCGGGCAACTCACGCTGCGCGGCGTCGTCATCGGCGTCCTTGGCTGCGTGATCATCACGGCAAGCTCGGCCTACACCGCCCTCAAGATGGGCGCACTCCCCTGGCCAATCGTCTTCGCTGCCGTCATCTCGCTGTTCTTCCTTAAGCTCATGGGCAACGCCAGCCTCAACGAGGCAAACGTCACCCACACCATCATGTCCGCAGGCGCCATGGTCGCCGGCGGTCTGGCGTTTACCATCCCGGGCGCCTGGATGCTGGGCTATGCCAACCAGATCAGCTGGCTCGACATGTTTATCGTGGCACTCGCCGGCACTATCCTGGGCCTGTTGGCCACGGCACTCATCCACCGCCACTTTATCGTAGACGCCGCGTTGGAGTTCCCCACCGGCAACGCCGCAGCTCAGACCCTGCGCGCCACCGAGGCCGGCGGCAAGACCGGCAAGCAGCTCTTTGGCTCTATGGCCATCGCAGGCATCTACAGCGTGCTTCGCGACGCTCTGGGCGTGGTGCCCAGCATGCTATGCACGCTCAACATCCCCGGCGTGACCTTTGGCATCTACAACTCGCCCATGCTGCTCTCCGTCGGCTTCCTCGTGGGCTTCGCCCCGGTCGCCTTCTGGTTTGCCGGCGCCCTGCTGGGCAACTTTGGCATCATCGTGGGCGGCACCGCTGCCGGTCTGTTCGATATTGTGACCGCGCAGGGCATCGTCAAGTCCCTGGGCATGGGCCTCATGATGGGCTTTGGCGTCGCCGTCGTCCTCAAGGACATCCTGCCGCAGGTCGCCGGTATCGTCCGCGGTCTTGCCGCCGACAGCTCCACCGACACCGACGAGCAGTCGCTCATCTCGGGCTCCCTTAAGCTCGACGCCGGCATCATCGGCCTGGGCGCTGCCGCCATCGCCGTGATCGTCGCCATCGCGCTCGACCTTGGTCCCGTCCCGGCCGTCATCGTGACGCTGTTCACCTTTGTCACTACCATTATGAGCGCACAGAGCTGCGGCCAGACGGGCATCGACCCCATGGAGATCTTTGGCCTCATCGTCATGCTCATCGTGGCTGCCTTCGCACAGATCGCTCAGGTCAAACTGTTCTTTATCGCCGGCATCGTGGCCGTGGCGTGCGGCCTTGCGGGCGACGTCATGAACGACTTTAAGGCCGGCGCCGTGCTGGGCACCAACCCGCGTGCGCAGTGGATCGGCCAAGCCATTGGCGGCATCGTGGGCGCCCTGGTCGCCGCCGCCGTCATGGTCGCGCTTGTCACCGCCTATGGTCCGGACGCCTTTGGTCCCGACAAGAGCTTTGTGGCCGCGCAGGCAAGTGTGGTCGCTACCATGGTCTCGGGCATCCCGAGCGTGCCGTGGTTCGTTGGCGGCTTTATCGCCGGCATCGTCATGTACTGGCTCGGCATTCCGGCCATGATGATCGGCCTGGGCGTGTACCTGCCGTTCTACATGTCACTCACGGCATTCCTGGGCTCCTGCGTCAAACTCGCCTACGACAAGTGGTCCGCCCACCGCGACGCCACCGCTGGTCTTTCTGACGAGGAAAGGGCTGCCAAGGACGCCGCCTTCCAGGAACAGGGCTTGGTTGTCGCCAGCGGCCTGCTCGGCGGCGAGTCAATCGTCGGCGTTATCCTGGCGTTTGTCTCCGTGGGCTTAAGCCTGCTGGGATAGGCCGAACAACAACGCACCAGCGCAGAGCGCGGGGTCGGATCCAATCCGATCCCGCGCTTTTTTGTATCTGCCGAAACCCTCGGCCGCAACGCATTTGCTACGCACCCGTTTTCCCACTCGCTTAAGTTCCACGCCAAGATGACCGCGCCGCCCCTCACGGTGTAGAGTACATGCTGCGAACACACCCGCGCTCCCGCGGCAATACGAGGTGGATATGGAACTCGACAAACAACAGATCAAGCGGCTGCGCGAGCGCCATCATCGGCGCCATGGCATCCGCCCCGCCCACAGCGAAGCGGCTGAACAGGCGCATCGCTTCCTAAAGCGGGCGTTCAACATTCGCGAGGGTCGCGCACCCTATCACGTGATCCGCAAACGCTTTGTAAACGGGGCGCGCCTGACCGGCTCGCACCTGTGCATCCTCATCATCGCCATGCTCATCGCAAGCATCGGCCTCGATATCGACTCGGACATCGCCATCGTGGGCGCCATGCTCATCTGCCCGCTCATGGGCTCGGTTCTTGCCATGGCATACGGCATCGCTACGCTCGACCGCGAGATTACCGTCGAGGCCGTCGCGGGCTTGGCTCTACAGATGGCCTTTTGCCTGGTCACGTCTACGTTGTACTTTAAGCTCTCGCCCCTTGGCACCACCACGGCCGCCATCATCGACAATTCGACACCGACTGTGTGGGACCTTGCCGTCGCGCTCGCGGGCGGCTTTGCGGGTGGCCTGGGCAACTCGCGCGACCAGGAACCCGCCACGCTCATCGCCGGCGTGGCCGTGGCGACCGCGCTCATGCCGCCCCTGTGCGCGGCGGGCTATGGCATCGCCATCGCAAGCGGGCCACTGTTTCTCTCGGCGCTTTATGAGTTTGGCATCAACGTTGTCTTTATCGCGCTGGCGGCCGAAGCCGTTCTGCTTCTTTTGCGCGTGCCGCTCAAGCGCGACCTGAACGGCGACGGTATTGTGACTGCTGAAGAAAACGCCGAGGTCGACGAGCTATCGCGCAAGGTGCGCCGCCGCATCATTGTGGGCACGGTAGTCTTTGCCATCCCCTGCATCGTTATGACGACGGGGTCTATTGGCTCGGCGCAAGCCGGCGTGCAGGACGGCTACGGCGTCACCGAAACCACGCGCGAGCTTGCGGCGGTGCTGCCAGGCTTTAAGGATTACACCGTCGCCGTCGAGACCTCGACCACCGAAGGCGAGGAGGAGGGTATCGTCGAGCGCGAGATTGTCGCCCATGTGACGACAAGCGAGACGCTTGGGGCGCACGACCGCCGCGTTGCCCGCAAGCTCATCGACCTCAATGTGCCCGAGCTCGATCGCGTGGAGTTTGATGTGCAGTAATACGCGACGTGGGATGGATGCGCGCAGCCGCGAGTCACGACATGGCGCAGACGTGACGCGGGCCACGAGCAAATAGCGGGGCGCGGTCCATGGCCGCGCTCCGCTCGCTGATTTATTGCCGTGAATCATCTGTCCGCATCGACATCGCCAGACTCCACTGTAAACGCCGGACCGGTACTCACCAGATAAAAACGGGTCACCCTGGTATCTCTAAATAGGTAGAGCAAGCCCTGATCGCGTCGGCGCGAAATATACGCCACGTGGACCGCACCGAATTCTTCGCCGTTTTCCTTCTTTAATATCAGGATGTTGGGGTCATCCGTACGCTTAAACTGCCCGTCTGTGCAGATTCCGTCTTGGTCGACCAGCTGCCATCGACAGTTGTCCTCCTCAAGAAAAGCCAGGGTTTCCCGACTTGTTTCGTCATCCCGATAGTAACCATCAATGGCAAAGCCTTCGGAAACGCATTCCTGCATATAGGATGTTTCTCGATTTATAGCAAACTGCCCTGCAGCGCCCAGGAGCACAGCCAGGCAGACCACTGCGAGGGCTATCGAGATAGTACGGCGGTTCATGTCAACCAGCCCGATACTTGTTTAACGGAGTGCAAAACATACTTGGTACCTCCGGTATCATGACGAACGTCACCTACGGCCTGCCGGCAATCATATGTTTACAACATCAAACCATATGGCAACCACTCGCGAGAGGAGTATCGGCGAACGGTGCATTTTTGCGTTCTATTGGCCAAACGTCAACGCGCGCTACGGCTCTTGCTCGACCTATTCAGATCTTGTCGCATACTACCGTAGATCCCCAACGCTTCCGCCCCCAAGAGATCATTTTTAGTACGTAAAGAAGCCCTCGCCCGAGCTTTCGCCCAGCTTACCTTCGTCGAGCATCTTCTTGAGGACGGACGCCATAGCCTTAAAGTTGTAGGGCATCATCATCTTCTTGAGCAGCGGGCTCACCAGGCCCGGGACCTTCTGATACTGCATGACGATGTTGTAGGCCGTCTGGATACCCACCGTGTCGAATACGCGGAACGGGCCCTTGGGGGCGCCGGTGCCCCGCGTCCATGCAAGGTCGATGCTCTTGGGGTCACTCACACCCGAAACATACAGGTCAAGGCCCGAAAGCAGCCACGGCACCAACATGGAATTGAGCAGGTAGCCGTTCTTTTCCTTGTTGACGGGCAGGGCAAGCATACGGATATCGTTGGCAAAGTCGACGAGCTCGTCGAAGTAGCGCTTGTCGGTTTGGTCCTGTGCCATGACCTCGGTCATGTTGTTCTTCCAGATGGAGTTGGCAAAGTGCAGCGACAGGTACTTCTCGGGACGGCCGGTGTACTTGGCAAAGGTGCTCGGCAGCAGCGTGGATGAGTTGGTCACGATGACGGTCTTTTGCGGCAGAACCGGGGCGAGCTTCTTGTAGAAGTCGATTTTTGCCTGAGTGTCCTCGGCCATAGACTCGATGACCAGGTCGGCGTCGGCCACGGCCTTGGCAAGATCGAGCTCCAGCTTGAGTGTGGAGTAGGCACGCTCGACGGCGGCGAGCGCCGCTTCCTTGTCGAAGGGCTGGGTGCCATCGGCGATACCGGCGCACCACTCGCCCGTGCCGTCCGCCATGCCCTCGATTGCCGCGATGTACTCCTTGCGCACGTGATCGATCTTGGGCTGGGTGCGGCCGATGCTGCCCTCGCTGCGCAGCCAAATCGTTACATCAAAGCCGCAGTAGGCAGCCTGAAAGGCAATCTGGCTTCCCAACACGCCGCTGCCGGCAACACAAACGGTCTTGTAGCTCATGGAACGGCCCTCTCTTACGTAATTCCATAGATGTGTATTTATTCAACCGTAAGGATGACGCGCGCTGGGGGTGGGTTCTATAAACGGGCGGTATTTCGCGGCAAACGGCTACATATGTTCATTATCTCAGGGGTTCCGAGGGCAGTTTTTGGTGCCACCGAGACGTCGTTTTCGGAAGTATGCGGCAAATTCCGAAACTCTTGAGCACGTCCTGATTTTCGCCAATAAAACCGCAGGTACAGAGCTTTGTCATATCCGGTGCGCTCGGCCTATTCAGATTTTGCCGCATACTTCCGAAATCTAAGTTCGCAAAGGGTGATAGTTGGGGCGTTTACGCAACATATGTCCAGCAAAAACGGGTGGTAGCCGGCACGGCTGCCACCCGTTTGTCTCATATCTAGCCCATAGCGGGCAAGCTACTTCTTAATGCCGCGTCCCAGACGCTCGGCGACCGACGCAACGGCTTCCTCGCTGGCCGGCTCGCAGCTCACGCAGCCGTCGTGGGCGCGCATCTGGCCGGTGACCTCGTCCATCGCGAGCGGCGCCACCTTCTCGAGCTTAAAGCCCTTGCCGGCGCGCATGTTCTCCTTGGCCACACTGATCATGAGCTTAATACGGTTGAGCTGGTTGACCTCGGACGCACCGGGGTCGTAGTCCACCGCGACAATGTTGCTCTCGGGATGCTGGCGGCGCAGCTCCTTGATCACGGCCTTGCCCACCACGTGGTTGGGCAGGCACGCGAAGGGCTGCGTGCAGATGATATTGGGCGCACCGTGATCGATCAGGTCGAGCATCTCGGCCGTGAGCAGCCAGCCCTCGCCCATGTTGTTGCACACCGAAAGCACCGTGCGGGCCTTGTCGGCCATGGTGCCGATGCGCTCGGGCGCCTCAAAGCGGCGGGACTTCTCGAGCATCTCCTCCACCGGCGTGCGCATCCAGTCCACCAGCTTGATGAGCGCCTGCATGCCCGCGCGCGTAGTGGGAGAGCTTCCCAGCTCGTCCTTCTGCAGCTCGGCGTTGCTCATGGAGTACAGGAAGAAGTCGAGCAGGCCCGGCACCACGGCCTCGCAGCCCTCGCGCTCGATAACGTCGACCACGTGGTTGTTGGCCGTGGGATGGAACTTGACCAAGATCTCGCCGACCACGCCCACGCGCGGCTTGGTGCCCTCGCCCACGAGCGGCATGGAGTCGAACGCGCGGATGGCCTCGCGGCACAGCTTGGTGTAGTTATGCCTGTTGAACTTGGGCGCCAGCTTGCGGGCGCGCGCCATGTACTCCTCGTAGAGTGCGTTCGCCGCACCGGGCGTTGCCTCGTACGGGCGGCAACGATAGAGCATCTGCATCATCACGTCGCCAAAGAGCACCGCGTAGACTGCCTGCTTAAGCAGCGCCGGCGTAATCTTAAAGCCGGGGTTGTCCTCGCCCAGCGCCACGGCCGAAAGCGAGATCACCGGAATCTCGGGGTGGCCGCTCTCGCGCAGGGCCTTGCGGATAAGCGCGATGTAGTTGGTGGCACGGCAGCCACCGCCGGTCTGGCTGATGACCACGGCTGTCTTGGACAGGTCGTACCGACCGCTCTCGATGGCCTCCATGATCTGACCCGTCACCAGGATCGACGGATAGCAGATGTCGTTGTTCACATAGCGCAGACCGGCCTCGACGGCATCGTGGTCAGTCGAGGGCAGCAGCTCCAGGTTGTAGCCGGCACCGCGGAACACCTCTTTGACCAGGTCAAAGTGGATCGGCGCCATCTGCGGGCACAGGATGGTGTAACCCTCCTCGCGCATCTGCTCGGTAAAGGGCACCTTGGGCCATGCGGTCGAGGCGCTCTCACGCTGCGCCTCGAACGTGTACTTGCGGCTCGCGAATGCGGGAGCATCCATGGAGGGTGCCACCGGCGCGGCGTCGCCCTGCTCGTAGGCCTCGCCCGCTGCCGTAGCCTCGGCCAAGCGCTCGGCCTCCTGGTCCTTGAGCGCCGCCATGAGCGAGCGGATGCGGATGCGCGCAGCGCCCAGGTTGGACACCTCGTCGATCTTGAGCACGGTGTAGATCTTGCCGCTGGCCTCAAGGATTTCCTGCACCTGGTCGGTGGTCAGAGCGTCCAGGCCACAGCCGAAGGAATTGAGCTGGATCAGATCCAGGTCGTTGCGCATCGTCACAAAACGGGCGACGGCATACAGGCGGCTGTGGTACATCCACTGGTCGACGACGCGAATCGGACGCTCAGGCTTTACCAGGTGCGCGAGCGAATCCTCGGTAAAGACCGCAAAGCCAAAGCTCGAGATAAGCTCGGGCAGGGCATGGTTGATCTCGGGGTCGTTATGGTAGGGGCGGCCGGCGAGCACAATGCCGTGGCCACCGTGGTCCTCGACCCACTTAAGAGCCTCCTCGCCCATGGTCTGGATGTCCTCATGGAAACGCGCATCGGCCTCAAAGGCAGCGTTGACAGCGGCATCGACCTCGGAGCGCGTGATCTTGGGCCCACGCACGCGACCGCGACCGGCTTGCGCATCGGCCACACGGTCGACGGCGAGCACCTGATACAGACGGCGCTTGAGCTCGGTCTTGTCGTGATAGGGCACAAACGGATACAGGAACTCGATGTTCTGCTCGCGGATCTCGTCGATGTTGAGTGCCAACGCCGTGGGGTAGCTCATGACGATGGGGCAGTTATAGCAGTTGCCAGCCGTCGGATCCTCCTTGCGCTCCCAGCGCACGCACGGCATCCAGATGAAGTCGACGTCACGGTCGATGAGATTCATCACGTGGCCGTGGCTCATCTTGGCCGGATAGCACACGCTCTCGGACGGCATGGACTCGATGCCCGCCTGGTAGGTCTTCTTGCTCGACTGGTCGGACAGCTGCACGCTAAAGCCCAGGCGCGTAAAGAACGCGTGCCAGAAGGGGTAGTTCTCGTACATGTTGAGTGCGCGCGGGATACCCACGGTGCCGCGCGGGGCCTCGTCGGGGCTCAGCACCTCGCGGTTAAACAGCAGCTCGTTTTTCTTTTTGAAGAGGTTGGGGGCTTCGGTCTTTTGCTTTTTGTGGCCGGCACCCTTCTCGCAGCGGTTACCGGTAATGAAGCGCCTGCCGCCGCCAAAGTCGTTGACGGTGAGCTGGCAGTTGTTGGAGCAACGGCCGCAGCGGACATGCTTTTGCGTCACGGTGAGGTGCGCGATGTCCTCGGCAGAAAGAATGGTCGAAATGCCATCGGCGCCGGCGCGATCGCGGGCGAGCAGGGCCGCACCGTAGGCGCCCATGCAGCCGGCGATGTCGGGGCGCACGGCGTGAACGCCGGTGAGCTGCTCAAACGCACGCAGCGTGGCATCGGACATAAAGGTGCCGCCCTGGACGATCACCTGACTGCCGATCTCCTTGGGGTCGCGCAGCTTAATGACCTTGAACAGGGCATTCTTGATGACGGAATAGGACAGGCCGGCCGCGATGTCACCCACCGTGGCGCCTTCCTTTTGCGCCTGCTTGACGCGCGAGTTCATAAAGACCGTGCAGCGGCTGCCCAGGTCGACGGGGGCCTTGGCATGGATGGCGGCGTCGGCGAACGCGCGCACGTCCATGTTCATGGAGACAGCGAAACTCTCGATAAAGCTGCCGCAGCCCGACGAGCAGGCCTCGTTGAGCATGATGTGCTCGATGACACCGTCCTTGACGCGCAGGCACTTCATGTCCTGGCCGCCGATGTCCAGGATAAACTCGACGCCGGGCAGGAATGCCTTGGCGCCGCGCAGGTGCGCAACGGTCTCGATCTCGCCGGAATCGGCCTTGAGGGCCTCGATGAGCAGCGCCTCGCCGTAGCCCGTAGTGGTCACGTGGCCGATGGTGCAGCCCGCGGGAATGTGGTTGTAGAAATCGGCCATGATGACCTTGGCCGTGCCTAGGATGTCGCCGTTGTTGTTGCCGTACCAGGTGTGCAGCAGCTGACCGTCCTCGCCCACGAGTGCGGCCTTCATGGTGGTGGAACCAGCGTCGATGCCAATGAACACGCGGCCGGTGTAGCCGTCGAGCTTGCCCTTGGGGACGACTTCCTGGTCGTGGCGGGTTTTGAACTCAGCAAAGTCCTCGTCGGTGGCAAAGAGCGGATCCAGGCGCTCGACCTCGGCACCCTGCGTGTCGCCTAAGCTGTCGATAGCCTCGATGAGCTGCGGGAACGTGCTGAGCTTGTTGGACTCGTGCGCCATGGCGGCGCCGCTCGCCACAAACAGGTGGGCGTTTTGGGGCACGATACGATGCTCCTCGTCCAGGTTGAGCGTGAGGTAGAAGCGGTGGCGCAGCTCGGAGAGATACCGCAGCGGGCCGCCCAGGAAGGCGACGTTGCCGCGAATGGGACGGCCGCACGCCAGGCCCGAGATGGTCTGGGTCACAACGGCCTGGAAGATGGAGGCGGCAACGTCTTCGGGGCGGGCGCCCTCGTTGAGGAGCGGCTGCACATCGGTCTTGGCAAAGACGCCGCAACGGCTAGCGATGGGATAGATGGTGGTGGCGTTGGCCGCGAGCTCGTTGAGGCCGCTCGCGTCGGTGTGCAGCAGGGTTGCCATCTGGTCGATGAACGCGCCCGTACCGCCGGCGCAGGTGCCGTTCATGCGCTGCTCGATGCCGTTGTCAAAGTAGATGATCTTGGCGTCCTCGCCGCCCAGCTCGATGGCGACATCGGTGGCCGGAATGAGGGTCTCGACGGCACGCTTGCTGGCGATGACCTCCTGGACAAACTCCAGGTCGAGCCACTGGGACAGCAGCAGGCCGCCCGAGCCGGTAATGGCGCAGGTCATCTGGGCCGTCGGCAGCACGGTCGCAGCACCCTCGAACAGGTCGCGGGCGCAAGCGCGGACGTCGGTGTGGTGACGCTGGTACTTGGCGTAGACAATCTGGTTGTCGTCGTTGAGCACAGCGAGCTTAACGGTGGTGGAGCCCACGTCGATGCCCAGGTGCAGGTTGCCGCGGGCGGCCTCGGGGTTGAAGATCGCGCCTTCGGGGGCGTGGACAGCGGTAGCGGCTACGGGATCTGCAGCGTTGGCCGCGGTTGCGTCAGTCGTTGCGCCGGCAACGAATGCCTCCCCCGCCGCGCTCTTAGCCTCGGCGACTTTCTCAGTGACTATCTCGGCAGCAGCGGTCGCCGCCTTCTGCGCGGCATCCGCCACGGCGGGCGCGGCCTCACGCGCGGCAGCGACCATACGGTCCTTAATGCCCTCGACGAGTTTGCTCATCTGTCTCTCCTCTTAGTTATGGGACTCAACGGACACGGCGGTGTCGACCGCGTCTTCGAGCTGCAAGTTCAATAGCTTCATGCCGTATTCCGGCACGTTGATATCGATGGGTTGGCCATACAAGTCGCCGGGACGCACAAAGGCGATAACCGTCATAATGCGTGCCATGGCCTCGGGCGATTCGGTGAGCCCACGCTCAAACCAGCGCTGAATCATGCCGACCTCGGCACTCACAACGTAGGTGACGTAGTAGTCAAAGAACGTACCCAGCGCTAGGCCCAAAATGCCCGTCTGCGCACGCGGCACCACAGCCTCACGCGCGGTGTCGATAATCCTTTTAATAAAGGCCTGGTCGCCGCCCGGACCCAGCAGCGCACCGATTAAGTCGCGGTTGGCCGCAAGATAACGCAGCAGATCAACCGAACCGGGCGCCGGCTCGAGCTCATCGATGTTGTGATAGAGATCGGGCAGCTGAGCTGCGGTGATGAGCTCAATGCGCTCACGGATCTCGGCCAGCAAGCCGTCCTCGATTTGATTGATAAAGTCGGGGATATCGCGGTAATGCGAATAGAACGTGCGGCGCGTAAGGCCAGCGCGCTCGGTGAGCGACGCGACATTAATGCGCGAAAGGTCGCCGCTTTCGGCAAGCTCGCTGGCAAGTGCCTGGCGAAGGGCACGCTGCGAGCGAAGGGACCGGCGATCGCATTTCTCGAGCTGGGACAAGCGTCCTCCTTGCTACTCAGCCTGTGCGCTATTGCACAGTGCGAGTATTATTGCACACCGTGTGCATCAACACATAAAGGCAATATTTTGATTGTGGCAAAGGGACTGTCTTTTTGTCACATTAGGTTGCGCTCAGCTTTTAGAAGCGACATTGCCGATTGTCCAAAATGTCATTCGTGGGTAGAATGGTGTCGACGGCAGCCCAAGTTCTGCAAAGCTGGGCAGCGCCGTTGCGTGGATTAAGGGGTCAACGCCTTAGCGGCGGCGACCCCTCTTTCGTTGCTTCGAGCGTTGCTTGAGTGCCTCGGAAAGTCCGATAAGCGTCGTAAGAAGCGAGACCAATGCGGTCAGGAGCCTCACGAAATCAATCAAATCGGTCATGGGCATCACCTCCCATCAGATGGAGGGCTCTGCCCGGCACATGGAACTGCCGCCAACAGCAACAATTCTATCAAAGCGCAGTTAAATATGCGAATATATGTTCGTGTTTAAAGAAGCTAGTCCCCACTGTGACAAAGGGACAGTCCCTTTGTCACATTATTCAATGATGGTGCGGGAGCTCTGCTTATGCATGGTGGCGAGCATGTGTTTGGGGACGGCGTGGACCATGCAGCTGCCGATAGTTGCGCTCGCAGCAGCCTTAGCTGCATCGCTAGCGTTTTTGGTCGCATAGCTGTGGCGGAAACGCTTGAGCATGGCGATGTCGTTGCCGCCGTCGCCGTAGACCGCGACCTCGTCCTCGGCAATACCGTAGTAGCCCGCCAGCCAGGCCACACTCTCGCCCTTGTTGCACGCCACGTCCGTGATCTCGAACATCACCGGATCGAACGGCGCGTTGACCACATGGTCCGAGCGTTCGGCAAGATAGGCCTTAAGGTCACGCTCCAGCTCGGGCGAGGTCACGCGACAATTGATCTTGCATACATCGTGGCGCAGGATGTCACCGATCGACTGGTCGAAATACTGCTCCTCGTGATACCCACCGCGCGCACGCATGCCGCGCATCACAATACGCTTGATGGGGCTGTCCTTTTTAAAGCCCGCCTGATGCATCTCGAACGAACCGCTCGAGTACATGCCATCGGGCGTGGAACAATCAAAGCAAATGTCCGGGAACGCCTTGAGCAGTTCCTCAGTGACCTGCGGATCGATGGTCCAAGTCTTGAGCACCTCGCCATGGCTGTCGCGCACGATGGATCCATTGGAGCAGCAGGCGTCAAGCGCCAGGCCCGTAAAGCCATGCTCGCCGATCGGCAACGTCGATCGTCCAGTCGCGGGAACCACGTGCAGGCCAGCCTCAGTCAGCTCGCGAATGGCGCGGCGGATGGTCCCATCCGCCTCGTGCAGGGCGTTCAGCAACGTTCCGTCTAAGTCACTCGCGAACATCTTGATCATGGACATGCCTCTCCTTCGTCTGCCCGATATTGTAGACGAAGGAGAGGCATGTCCAAACAATGCCGTCCCGGCGCGGCGTACCACCGCCTTCACAAATTCACGGTGCCCCAGCGCGTTAAGACAATCGCCGCAATCGATTTTTCAGCCGATAAAACAGAGCCGTCATCAACGTCAGCACCGCCAACATGGCTGCGAATACAATCGCCGGTGTCCATCGATCATATGCAGCCCCGTACGTCAATTGGCCGATAGGCGTTGCGCAGGAAAGGACCATGTAAACGACCGAAAGCACTTTTCCGCAGAGCTCAGTCGGCGCTGCCCGCTGAACAAACGCGATGATTTCAACCGACGCAATGCTTGCCCACACCATGACCCATGCCGAACCAACTGCAAACACGGCGAACGCACATACATCAGTGCCGCACAATAGCGCGACAATGATCGGCGCGACTCCAAAACAGATCATCGCAACATATCGACATATGCCATTGAAAGAAAAACGATGCGGCCAAATGCCGACCAAGCCACTGCCGGTAAGACCACCCAAGCCCAGAGCAACCTCAACTATCCCAACGCAGGACGATTGCATGCCGAGATGCTTTGTAACAATAATGGGAGCGCCAATCGTTAGCCCAACCAACGCAAGGTTCAAAACGGCCGCAAGCAAAATCACAGCGACCAATGATGCATTTTGCAACAGATACCGAATCGACTCCCGAAAATCGTTTCGGCATGTCGTGCGAGTCGCGCCGTCTCCCATCGTTTCAGATGAGGCATTTTGCTTGAGTACGCCACCAAACAACAGAGCTGAAATCGCAAACGTTACCGACGCGATTGTGCAAAGAGCATCGATGCCAAAGCACCCATAGACTGCCGTCCCGACCACAGGACCCAAGATATTGCTCACCATGGTCACCTGCGAAACCAATGCAGTGGCCCGCTCAACCTTCTTTTCACCCGCCATGCGCACCGTCTCAATTTGGAGCATTGGCTTTAGCAGCGATTGAACACCATATTGAACACAAAGTATCGCTACTACGACGACCGCAAGAGGCAACGAGCGCTTCATGGGGATAGACAGCAGTGATGCAGTCATCAGAGCAATGCCGAGGGCCACGAGGACCTCGCGATGTCTTCCCCTATCCGCCAAGATTCCGCCAGCCGGAGTTGCAAGTACGCCGGGTATGAACGCTATCGCCGCGACGACGCCATATAACGTTGACGATCCACTGCGATCGAACAAGTAAAGTGGATACGCAAAGCACAGCGCCGACAGCATCGAATACGTGCACAGCTGCGCAACCAGAAGTTCCGCGAGCCTGATTGACCGCACTGTTTTTGATTTCAACGAGACACCGACGTCTCTCAGCCCAGCCATAAGCCCACCCCCTATACATACCACTAGTATGTATTTAATGACTTGAAAAGGGCAGCCGTGGCTACCCTCACAAATCAATTACATACCGTTGGTATCTATATTACCACCCGGCGCAGTCCCATACGTCCCAAATCTGCGCCGTTGTCTGGAGCACTTCCTCGCCCAAATCGAGTCCCACCGCAGAGGCCATCTGCGCCAAACATTGAGCGCGAGCGAGCATTCGATCCTTGGGTTCAAGCGGACGAAACAGTGGCAGCAACCAGAGATTCGCCAGCAACGATACGGCCTCTGCCGCTTCGCGCGGGCATTCGCACGCAATGGATCCGTCGGCGATGCCCTCCTCGATCACTGGCAAGAGACAGCCATCGGCCGACTCGTCAAATGAGCCCTGGTACTGCATCGCCAGTAGGCGCGAGCTTTTTACCGGATCTGCTGCAGGACGCATACGTGCCCATAGCTCAATTTGTGGAACAACGGACTCGGGAGCGTACAGTCGCTTGAGCTTTTGGGCTCCGGTCATATTACCGACGCCAAGCATCGAGCGGCGGCGCTCAACAATCGGAGTCATCGCCCGATCAAACGCGGCGTTGAAAATCTCTTCTTTGCTCTTGAAGTGATGATAGACAGCGCCCTTGGTCATGCCGTCGAGACGGTCAACGATATCTTGAATACTCGTCCCCTCATAACCCTGTGCGCAGAATAGCTCCAGTGCCGCGTCGAGAATCTTCGCGACCGTCTCCTCGGGATATTTATTGCGACCCATAATCCGCCCATCCGCAACGCAAGTCTTGTGCCTCATTGCAGCATTTTAACGTTGCGGATGGCAGACGGTCGATTCTACACCGCGGCCGGGCCGTGTTCGCCGGTGCGAATGCGGATGACTTCTTCGACCGGCTCGACCCAAATCTTGCCGTCGCCGACGGCACCGGTGCGAGCGGCGTTGCAGATAATGTCAACGATACCGTCGACATGCTCGTCGGCGCAGATGAGGGTGAACTGCACCTTGGGGATCGTGTTGACGAGCAGCTCGTTGCCGCGCACGTATTCCTTCCAGCCATGCTGCGCGCCGCAGCCCTGCACCTGGTTGATGGTCATGCCGCGAACATCGGCAGCAAACAGCGCGTCTTTGAGAACCTCAAGCTTCTCAGCACGAACGATCGCCGTAATTTTCTTCATAGTGAATTCCTCTCAATAATCAACGTATCCCTTTACATGAGACGCGGGTTTCCCAGGTGCCGTAAACCAACCTCAGAGATCAAAAAAGTTCAACTGACTGGTCTTAGCAGGTTTCCCAAGTGCCGCAGATTGCCGTGAAAGAGGAGCGAAGCGTACTTAAGTACGTGAGCGACGATTGAACGGCAAGGTGCGGTGCTTGGGGAAGCTGCTAATCGAGTCCGGAGAATGAGGGGTATGCGCTCTCGCCGTGCTGACTCGCATCCAGGCCCAGCGCCTCGTCGGCCTCGTCCACGCGCAGGCTACCGTGGAACAGCACCTTGACCACCGCGGCGACCACCAAGTCGAGCACCAGCACAATAACGACCGTCACCACAATGCCCAGAACCTGCGAGACAAGCAGCGACACGTCGCCCGTGTAGAACAGGCCGCCCTTACCGGTCCACGAGAGCTCCGGCACGCAGAACAGGCCCGTGAGCACACCGCCCAAGATGCCGCCGATACCGTGGCAACCGAACGCGTCGAGCGCATCGTCGTAGCCAAACTTGGTCTTAAGATGGCTGATGGCCAGGTAACAAACGGGCGAGACGATCAGGCCCATGACCAGCGCTGCCCACGGCTCGACAAAGCCCGCACCCGGCGTGACCACCACAAGGCCCGCAACCAAACCGGTGCTGGCACCCACCAGCGTGGGGCGACCGGTGTGCACGCGCTCGACGGCAAGCCACGAGACCATGCCCGCCGCGCTGGCCGTCACGGTGTTGAGGATGGCGAGCGCCGCCACGGCGTCGGCCTTAAACTCGCTGCCGCCGTTAAAGCCAAACCAGCCAAACCAAAGCAGGCCGGCGCCCAGCGCCACAAACGGCACGTTATGCGGACGGTAGCTCATCATGCCAAAGCCGCGACGACGGCCGAGCATTAAGCAGAGAATCAGGCCCGTGAGACCGGACGAAATGTGTACCACGTCGCCGCCGGCAAAGTCGAGCGCGCCGATGATGTCGCCGATAAAGGAACCCTCGCCGCCCCAAACCATGTGGGCGAGCGGCGCATAGACCACGAGCAGCCAAATGCCCAGGAAGGCCGTCATGGCACCAAACTTAACGCGGCCTGCCAGACTGCCCGTAACGATAGCGGCGGTGATCATGGCAAACGCCATCTGGAAGGCGATGTTGATGATCTGAGGGTAGACGGCACCATCCGTAGCATTGCCCTCGGCCGCCTGCAGCACCTGGTTGAGCACCGGTAGGCACTGCAACTGGTCAAGGCCTCCAATAAACGGGCTGGAACCGTCGCCGCCGTAGGCCAGCGACCAGCCAGCAACAATCCACAGCACACCAACCAGGCCAATGGCGCCAAAGCACATAAGCATGGTGTTGATGACATTTTTGCGCCTGGACAGGCCGCCATAGAAAAACGCCAGACCCGGTGTCATTAAAAACACGAGCATGGTGCAGATGAGCATAAACGTTGTCGATCCCGTATCGTACATTCGCTCCCCCTTGGTCGCATGAACGTTGTCGGCGCTCATGATGCGGCCGAGGGCCAACTGGTGTAGACCAGATACGGCGTTGTTAAACGCTGCGTTGTCGAATGGAAACGGTGCCGCAATCTTGGAAACGGCACGGCAACGGGCGCGAAACGAACGGGAAATACGCGAGCAAGGAAGCCGTGAGCGCGCCCGTCCAGGCTAGCGGCGGAACAGCTCGCGGGCTCGGTCGCGGAGGCCGGTAGCTCGGATGATGCCCTCGTAGCGATTGATGCGCAGACGCGGGAAGGCGTTAAAGAAGCGTAGGTCGCGGCGGCTGAGTGACACACTCGGCACCGGACGGCTCATGCGCTTGCCGGCAAGGCGACGACTGAGCGACGGACGCGGCATGCTCGGCGCGGCATCGGCCACGCGGCGGGCGGCAAGCGCCAGGCCGCGAGCGCCATCCGCGATAAACGTCGGCATCGAAGCCTTCTCGCGCAGGGCATCGAGCGCGGCGTCACCCAGCTCGGCCAGCCACGCGTTAACGGCACGGCTACGGATGTGCGTCTGTGCCACCGAGTCAATCGTAGAATCGGGAATACGTTCGAGCATTGAGTCCGAGGCATCGGCAAGCGACTCATTGATGCGGTCGGCAAGGTCGGCCCGGACGCGCTCCAGCTGATCAGACAGACGCCGCCAGCTCGCCAACGAGCACACCGCGTCGACCATCATCGCGACCGCGACGATAAAGGCGGACAGCCGCACAATCAGCACCGGCAGATGGCCAAGCAGCCCCAGCAATGCCGGCTCCACTAAACGGCAAATGCACAACGCACCCAAGCCAAACGCGCAGGCCCAGTACAGACAGATGCGTCCGTGCAGGTTAAACGGCAGGTGCGAGTAATCCCAAAACCGGGCACCCGTCGTTTTTTCCAACAGCACGCCCACGCTATATTCGATCACGCTGCATACGAGCGCGGCAGCGACAAACTGGCTCGAGGCGTCTGGGATTCCACGCAGCAGCAACCAGCACGCAATGCCGCCCGCACCGTAGATGGGACAGCACGGCCCTAGCAAAAAGCCGCTGTTGGCAAAGCGTCCGTGGTTGAGCATGGCGCAGACTGTCGACTCCCATACCCAGCCGCAAAAACCGTAGAAGGCAAACGAGAGTACCAGCGCCGAGAGCGGACAGGCGGCAAGCGTCGCGCCGTCAAATGCCATGTCGATCGCGGTTCCCACCGTCTACCCACTCCTCTTTTCGTTCGATTCTTTGCTCGAGCCGTCACTCGGGCCCTCGTTCAAATCGTTCGCGCCGCCTTTGCGCGGCAGACGGCCGGCAATCGTCTCGCGCAGTGCGCACCATTTATCCGCCAGGCACACAATCCATGCCTCACGACACGTCGGCGGCACCGGTACCAGCGGAAACATATGCCGTACGATAATATTCCGCTCGCGCGGCGTCAGCTCAAAATCTTCCTCCGCACGCGCCAAGGCAAAAAACGGGTGACGAAAGCCATGCAGTCGATGGCTTGGGTCGGGATCGTGCCAGTCATAGAGAAAGTAATCGTGCAGCAGGGCCCCGCGCAGCAGCGATAAGCGGTCGACGGAGATACCGACGCGGCCCAGGCGCTCGGCAAAGGACAGACTTGCCCGCGCTACCGAGGTCACATGCGTATAGACCGTCACATCGCCATGTTGGATAAACTCATGCATCAGGTCCAAGCGGCCCGCCTGGGCAAGCTGACGGGCGGCATCGTCGACCTCGCGCGCGATTTTCTCGGCACGAACGGTATCGGACATGCGGCCTCCTTCCGGCGGCGCTCGGCGGCAAGCCGCGGCCTGCGCGCAATGAATAAAATCATCATCGAATTTACCAGTATGGCATCGGACAAAACGTTTTGCCCCACCAGTTGGCGAATTACCGCGCCGCCGTCACATATCAAACGCCAAAATGTGCGAGACTGTCTTGTGCAATTGTGCCGGCCGAGGGAGTGCCGGCGCACGATTCGCATGGAGTAACCCACAACGATGCTGCTTACGCAAACGACAACGCCCGAGGACGTCAAGGCTCTCGATCGCGCCGAGCTTCCGCTGCTCTGCGGCGAGATCCGCCACGCCATCCTCGAAAGCTCCGCCGCCGTCGGCGGGCACGTTGCCCCCAACCTGGGCGTCGTTGAGCTTACGGTTGCGCTCCATCGCGTGTTTAACTCCCCCATCGACAAGATTGTCTTTGATGTTTCGCACCAGACCTACGCCCACAAGGCGCTGACTGGGCGCGCGTACACTTATATCGACCCGGCACGCTACGGCGAGGCCTCTGGTTTTGCCAATCCTGACGAGTCCGAGCACGACCTGTTCGCCATGGGCCACACCTCCACGTCGGTGAGTCTGGGCTGCGGCTTGGCGCACGCTCGTGACCTGGCGGGCGATGCGTACAACGTCATCACCATCATTGGCGACGGTTCGCTTTCGGGCGGTCTGGCGTTTGAGGGCTTTAACAATGCCGCCGAGCTCGACAGCAACCTGATCATCATCGTCAACGATAACGACCAGTCCATCGCCGAAAACCACGGTGGCCTGTATCGCAATCTGGCCGAGCTACGCGCCAGCAACGGCACCTGTGAGCGCAACGTTTTCCGCGCGATGGGGCTCGACTACTGCTATCTGGACACCGGCAACGATGTGTTGGCCCTGGTCGACACGCTGCAGGAGCTGCGCGATATCGATCATCCCATCGTGCTGCACGTCTCCACCACAAAGGGCAAGGGCTTTGAGCCAGCCCAGAGCGACCCCGAGCGCTGGCATCATGTGGGTCCGTTTGACATGGCGACTGGGCGCAAGCTCTGCCCGGGCCATCCGAGCGAGCCTGCGCCGCGCACCTATGCCGACATTACGGGCGAGGCGCTCAGCGCCGCCATCGAGCACGATCCGCAGGTCGTGGGCATCACGGCCGCCACGCCCTACATCATGGGCTTTACACCCGAGCTTCGCGCCGCCGCCGGCAAACAGTTCGTCGATGTGGGCATTGCCGAGGAGCACGCCGTGACCTTTGCCACCGCGCTTGCGCGCTCGGGTGCCAAGCCAGTCTTTGGTGTGTACGGCACGTTTTTGCAGCGCGCCTACGACGAGCTGTGGCACGACCTGTGCCTCAACGATGTCCCCGCAACCATCCTGGTGTTTGGCGCATCGATCTTTGGCACCACATCCGAGACGCATCTTTCGTTCTTTGATATTTCTATGCTGGGCGCTCTCCCCAATATGCGTTACCTGGCGCCTTCCTGCATGGAGGAATACCTATCCATGCTGAGCTGGTCGCTCGACCACCGCGAGCATCCCGTGGCGATTCGCGTGCCGGGCATTGGCTTGGTAAGCCGCCCCGATCTTGCGCCTGCCGAGGACGCCGATTACGGCGCCGTTCGTTACAACGTGGTGTGCCAGGGTCGCGACGTGGCCGTGCTCGCGCTTGGCGATTTCTTTGAGCTGGGCGAGCGCGTGGCAAACCGTCTGACTGCCGAGTACGGCATCGAGGCCACGCTCGTCAACCCGCGCTATGCAACCGAGCTCGACCGCGAGTTCCTCGACAGCCTTGCCGCCAAGCATCGCGTTGTCGTCACCCTCGAAGACGGCATCTTGGACGGCGGCTGGGGCGAGCGCGTCGCGTGCTACTTGGCCTGCACGCCCGTGCGCACGCGCACCTTTGGCATCGCCAAGGGCTTCCCCGACCGCTACGACCCCAACGAGTTGCTCGCTCAGAACGGCATGACGGCCGAGAACATGGCCGCCGAAGCCGTTAGGCTACTTAACGAGTAAAAAACCTCCGCAAGGGAAGCACCCCTGCGGAGGTTTTTATTTTCGCGCGCGATTATCTCAATCTGTAACATCTAGGGCCCGAATTCCCGTCTAACTGTTACAGATCTAGACAAACCGTCTTTGCCCCTGACCTTTGTCTCAATCTGTAACAGATAGAGACCTTTTGGCCGTCTAACTGTTACAGATCGAGACATTCGAATTCCCCTGAAGAGAAAATCTCAATCTGTAACAGTTAGAACCCATTTCCTCGTCTACCTGTTACAGATTGAGACAAAGCAGCGAGACAGGCCACCACATCTGCAAGAACCACCACAAAGGTGCCTGTCCCTTTATGGTAGGTAGAATAACCCATAAGGTAAGTATGTTTCTGAGTTATTTCGTGTTGACCCATTTGAGCGGGATAGGGTATAACTCTACTCAACCGCTAGGGATTTTATTGAGAAAGGTGTTCTACCATGAGCAAGAACCTCTCCCAGCAGGTCGTTCTCGACCGCCGCGGCTTCGTTGCCGCCACCTTCGCAACCGTTGCCGGCCTTGGTCTTGCCGGCTGCTCCGACACCAGCGCCGAGGCCGACAAGGGTTCCGCCGTCGGCTCCTCCAAGAGCTCCGAAGATACCGAGGCTTCCACCATACTCGATGCCAAGGCATTCGACAAACTCGTCGACAACGGCCCCAAGGCCGATGACGACGCCATCGCCGCCAGCACCTGGGCCACGGCCGTCAAGGACGCCGGTGTCTTTAAGATCGGTGGCGTTCAGACCTCCACACTTTTCTCCCTCCTCAACGAGAAAGACGGTCAGACCCGCGGCTTCGACGCCGGTATCGCACAGCTCCTGTCCAACTACATTCTGGGCGAGAACAAGGTCGAGATCACCCAGGTGACCTCGGACACGCGCGAGTCCGTCCTGCAGAACGGCCAGGTCGACGCTGTCTTTGCCACCTACACCATCACTGACGAGCGCAAGAAGCTCGTCTCCTTCGCCGGTCCCTACTACTACACCCAGCAGGCTATCCTGGTGCTCGCCGACAACGACGACATCAAGAGCGTCGACGACCTGGCCGACAAGAACGTCGCCGTCCAGTCCGGCTCCAACGGCCCCGCCATCCTGGAGGAGTTCTCCCCCAAGGCCAGCCAACAGGAGTTCAAGACCGACGAGGAGGCCCGCCAGGCACTTCAGCAGGGCCGCGTTGACGCCTACGTCATCGACAACAACATGCAGCAGAGCGCCCTGGTCCGCGAGCCCGGCAAGTACAAGATTGCCGGCAAGCCCTTCGGCAGCAAGGAGCCCTACGGCATCGGCCTGCCGCTCGATTCCGACGGTGTCGCCTTTGTCAACGACTTCCTTAAGAAGATCGAGGACGATGGCACCTGGACCGAACTGTGGCAGATCTGCATTGGCGACCGTACGGGCGACACCAATGTTCCCGAGCTGCCCGAGATCGGCGCCTAGGCAGCGAGCCTAGTAACGGCCGCTACGAAACCATACGGAAACGCACGATGCGCTTTATTGCGCTAAACTGTTTCCTCACTGAGTTGTCGGGGCTTCCGTACACACGGGAGCCCCTTTCCTTACCGGCGGGAGGTCCGCATGAGTCTCTCCGAGCTCTGGTCGCTCTATGGCCAGAACTATATCGACGCGCTGCTAGCAACCTGGGGCATGACGCTTGAGTCGTTTGCCATCGCCATGGTGCTGGCCGTCGCCGTCACCGTGATGCGCGTGTCGCCGCTCAAGCCGCTGCGCGTCTTTGGCGACCTGTATGTCCAGGTCTTCCGTAACATCCCCGGCATCGCGCTGCTCATTATCGTCGTCTATGCGCTGCCCCCGCTCAAGGTCGTCCTGCCCTACCGCACCTGCGTCATCGTCGCCACAGTGCTCTTGGGTTCTGCCTTTGGCTCCGAGAACTTTATGAGCGGCATCAACACCGTCGGTGTCGGCCAGGTGGAAGCCGCCCGCTCGCTGGGCATGAGCTTCAGCCGTATCCTCGCCAAGATCGTGATTCCGCAGGCGCTGCGCTCGAGCGTGCTGCCCATGACCAACCTCTTTATCGCCGTCATGCTCACCACCGCGCTCGGCAGTCAGGTGCCGCTTAAACCGCAGGAGCTCACCGGCGTGGTGAGCTACATCAACACGCGCTCGCTCGGCGGCGTCGCCGCGTTCTTTATCTCGGCGCTCGGCTACCTGGGCACGGCCTTTGTGGTGAGCCACATTGGCAACTATATCGATAAGAAGGTGAGGATCCTCCGATGAGCAAGCGCTCCACCTCCGCGCTCACCATGCGCGATGCGCTCTACGAGGCTCCCGGCCCCAAGATGCGCGCCAAGATTCGCGTCGGCACCGCCATCTCACTTGTTGCCGTGGCCGCGCTCATCGCTCTGGTACTGCAGCGCTTTTATGTGACCGGCCAGCTTTCGGTCCATTACTGGTACTTCTTTACGCACCTCACCACCTGGAAGTTCCTGCTTGCCGGTTTTGAGGGCACAGTAAAGGTCGCGCTCACCGCCGGCGCCATCGCGCTGGTACTGGGCTTAGCCCTCATGCTCGGCCGTACCAGCGACATCAAGCCGCTGCAGCTGGTCTGCCGCGTGCTCACCGATTTCTTCCGTGGCGTGCCGAGCCTGCTGTTCATCTACTTCTTCTTTTTGGTGCTGCCTCAGTACAAGATTTCACTGCCGTCGTTTTGGATGCTCACGCTTCCCGTCGCGCTCGCTGCAGCCGGCGTACTTGCCGAGATCTTCCGCGCCGGCGTCAACGCCGTGCCGCGTGGTCAGGTCGAGGCAGCCCAGGCGCTCGGTCTCTCCAAGGCCAAAATCACCTTTAAAATCGTATTGCCCCAGGCGATTCGGTTTATCATTCCGTCGTTGATTTCGCAGCTCGTGGTCGTAGTCAAAGACACCACCGTCGCCTATGTGGTGAGCTACCCCGACCTCATGCAAAATGCCCGCGTGCTCATCACCAACTACGACGCGCTCGTATCGGTCTATCTGGTGATCGCGGTCATCTACATCCTCATCAACGTCGCGATCAACAAGGCCGCTGTCTACGTTTCGCACAAGACCGGCGCGACCATCATCCGCTAACGCTTTACCATTTCCAGTCATAAGGAGCCGAGCACCATGGCACAGAGCACTTCTACTTCTGGCAACCAGCCGCTTATCGAGCTCAAGCACGTCGATAAGCACTATGGCGATCTGCACGTCCTCAACGACATCAATCTCTCGGTCGACCGCGGCGAAGTCGTCGTCGTGATCGGCCCCTCGGGCTCGGGCAAGTCGACCATGTGCCGAACCATCAACCGCCTGGAAACCATCGACTCGGGCGAGATCCTCATCGAGGGC
>NZ_QSRV01000010.1:0-24346 GCF_003437235.1 Collinsella sp. TF07-1 | reverse complement strand
CGGGGGGGAGCCTCTGCCGCAGGAAGGCAAGGATCTTGCCCGCATGCGCGCCGAGCTGGGCATGGTGTTTCAGCAGTTCAACCTGTTCGCGCATATGACGGTGCTGCAGAACGTCATGCTGGGGCCGGTCGACGTGCTGGGCGTGTCCAAGGAGGAAGCTCGTGAGCGCGCCATGGACCTGCTGAGCCGCGTGGGCGTTGCCGAACAGGCCGACAAGGTGCCCGCTCAGCTCTCGGGCGGCCAGCAGCAGCGCGTGGCCATTGCCCGCTCGCTCGCCATGCAGCCCAAGGCCATGCTCTTCGACGAGCCCACGAGTGCCCTTGACCCCGAGATGATCAACGAGGTGCTCGAGGTCATGGTCCGCCTGGCCCAGCAGGGCATGACGATGATCGTCATTACGCACGAGATGAACTTCGCCCGCCGCGTTGCCGACCGCGTCGTGTTCATGGCCGACGGCCAGATCGTGGAAACCGGCGCGCCCGACGAGTTCTTCGACCATCCCCAGACCAAGCGCGCCCAAGACTTCCTCAACTCCATCAAGGGCCACTAGCCCAATTGCCATATCCGCTCGCCATGACCATCCAAACTCGAAAGCAACACCTATGATCGGAACTCGCACTTCATCGTCATACACCCCGCACGTCAACGTCGACCCCGCCGACCGTCCGCTCATCCTGGTGGCGCCGCGCTGGGAAGAGGCAAAGCCGTTTTTAAGCGAGACACTCTCCCCCAACGAGGAAATCGCAAGTGTCTTTGTCGATGCCATTCTTGCTGCCGGCGGCCTGCCGCTGCAGATGTCCATCACCGAGGACATTGAGGTCATCCGTCATTACGTCGACATCGCCGACGGCATCGCCATCCCCGGCGGCCCCGATGTCAATCCCAAACGTTGGGGCGATGATCGACCCTACGACCCCACCCTCTGCTGCGAAATCCGCGATAGTTTTGAGTTTAAGCTGGTCGACGAGGTACTCCGCGCCAAAAAGCCGCTCTTTACCACCTGCCGCGGCACGCAGCTGCTCAACGTCGCCACCGGCGGCACCCTGTGCATGGACGTGCCGAGCCTGGGCGCGCGCGAGGGCCGCACGCAGTGGCGCCATACCCACGTGCTCAACGACCCTGTGCATCCTGTCGAGGTCGTGCCGGGCTCGCTGCTGGAGCGCGCGGTTGGCGGGCACAGGCTGATCCAGACCAACTCCGCACACCACTGCTGCGTCGATCGTCTGGGTAAAAGCACGCGCTTGGTCGCCAAGGCAACCGACGGCGTGCCCGAGTGCATCGAAGTCGAAGGCCAGCCGTTCTGCCTGGGCGTGCAATGGCACCCTGAGTACACGTGGAAGACGCTCGAGACCGACTTTGACCTGTGGAAGTCGTTTGTCGAGGCAGCGGCCAAGGTTAAGCGGGCTCGCTAGCTCGCGAATCACACAGGCTTAAACCTTCCATGCCAGGGGGGGCGGACACCAGCTACGGTGCCCGCCCCCCCCCTGTATTTGATATGCTCGGTATGATTATCCCTCACAAACAATCAGAGAAATCTCGACCGCAATCGGTCGACAGTAAAGCAAATGGCAACAACGCTTGCTACGTTTATGAGACAGTCAATTAAAATCGAAATGCATTGACCATTCCCCAACGGGGTCACGCCGCAAATCCACATGAGCATCGAGGCTGGAAGCGGAAGCATGGAATTGGCCCCGATCTGTATGTAGATCGCTACGACGTTGACAAGCAGCAGCATGCCAATCGGACCGAAGCCGGCCCCAAAATAGGAAACAGCGATCACGCAAGAGACCACATATGCAAGACAGACGGCACTCGCCAGAAGAAGTCGATAGCAAAATACATGCAGGTTGAAATACTGCTGAGCATCCGAAACGATTGCGCAGTTAAGACAGTACAAAACGACACTCGACAGGACAAACGCGCCCAAAAGGGCAAAAGAAGATAGCACCACTCGCGCAACGATAGCGCACACACGCTTCCCTCCCCGAGCCTCCGACAACCCCCACGGTTCCTCGACAAAGCCCGAACTGACAAAGCGCGGCACAATGCAAGCCGCGATGAACGGAAAGAACAATGCATGGGCCAACGGGGCTACGTTGAACAGCAGACCGCGAAAAACCTCTGCATTGCCAAATAGAAGGACATCCTCCGCCGATAGCCGAAGCGTCGGGTCTGGGAAAAAACCCAAGAAACTGTTCTCACGGAGGCTACAGAACCACATCGGGAAAGAATTAAGCTGCAATATCACCATGTACGCATAAATTACCAGGATTAAGGCGTACGCCCATTTGCTCACATGCTTCAATTCTGACTGGAGAAGTCTTTTAATCTGACGAGCCATTGAGCACACCCCCAGCGCGAAAGCTCAAGAGAGCGTAAATCAATACCGATAGACAGCTGGCTGCCACGCCATATCCCAGAAGCGTCAGCTGCCCCATATCGCTATACCCAAGGGCACATCCGACTCCAAGGTACGGCCCCGGAAGGAAGAAGATCCATCGCAAGGATGGTATAGGTGCCTGAAGGAAGGCTCCGTAGAGCGTCAAGCTCATGACAAATCCGACTATCACCACGGCCCCACTCAATACAGCGCTGCCCGTTATCCGATAGATGGTCACCGTCTCCAGCGCAACCGATATCACCAATACGGCGTTGACTATCATTGCAGGCAAAAATACAGTTAGTATGTTGTGCGAGTAGTTATGCCCTCCACGTATTATGGCTATTGCAAAAAGAAGAAGGCAAAGCGCGCTATACGCTGCGCCAATTATTAAAGCAGACGAAAATGCATGGGCTAGAGCCCCATAAAAGCGGTTGAGACCTCTTGCCGAAGAAATTCGGTGCCCCTCTTTATAGCCATGCTCCTGTAAAAGCACCAAACAAACGATGAGTGGAACGAACAGGGATGTACCGGCAAAAGCGCTGCGCGCAAGGGACTCATCAGGCGCAGAAGGATCGATTGCATTCCAGAGGAAACCAATATCCTCCCCACAAACGCCATAGCCAAAGGCGAGCAACGTTGTTCCGTTTTTTAGAAAGATGCCGAAGAGAAGGCCGAACGCCAGCATAAGCGCAAGACCAAACTTCGCCGGAAATATCCTGTGCAAACGCATCATATCTGCCTTTATGGGATGGATCGCCCGCTTCATAGCGAGACCGCCTTCATCAAGCGCCTGTAATACTCTTTTAGGGATGGCGCCTCATCCCTTATGACGTCCATCGATTCCTTTTTTAGCAGTTCACCGTCATGAAGAAACAGGCAGCTTGTTGCAACCGATGCCAGCTCATCCAAGTCGTGGCTAGAGATAAGCATGGTTTTGCCCTGCTCCCGATTCAATCGACCGATAAGGGCCCATATACTCTCGATGCCCAACGGATCCAATCCATTTGCCGGCTCATCGAAAATTAGTACGTCGGTGTCGCCCAATAAAGCCGTAGCTATATCCAGTCGCCGTTTCATTCCCAGAGAAAAACTGCTCACGCTCTTTTTCTCATCGACGTCCAGCCCGACTAGGCCCAAGACGCGAGGAACCTCACGTTTCTCATCGAGTCCCCATTCCGCACATCGGATCCGAAGATTCTCAGCCGCACTGAGGGATTGGTATGCTCCGCAGGAATCTGGCACATAGCCGACACGCGTCCGCATCAAGCTCAGCTCTTTTTTCGACTTGCCTCCAAAGAGCTCCACGCTCCCCGACGATGGCTCACAGAGGCCCAGCACTATTTTAATAAGCGTGCTTTTGCCCGCCCCGTTTGCACCAACAAGGGCGCAAAGCTCAGACTGATCCACCTCGAAGGAAACGTCATGCAAAACGCGGCGCCTCCCATAGCGCTTTGACACCCTTGATAGCCTTATCGTCGATGCGTTCATTGGCCTCCCGTTCCGCTTGATAGCAAAACCGCTCATATCGTTCCTTCTTTACTTTATCGTTTTCCATAGTTGTTATTGTTTTTCGATAACTCATATTTGCCAAGATAATCTAAAAGAAAGAACCCGTGTTAGACACGGGTCCCTTCACGCTGATATTTCGTTTTAGTTGTTCGCCTTAAGCTACTCGTCGCTCAAATCGACAGCAAAGACTGATGTCGGAAGCGACGCCTCATTGCCTCCGCCGTCCCGCATCTGCCTCACAACGTTTTTTGCACGCTCAACAATAAGCTCCTCAAGCTCTTTCTCACTCACGCGCTGAATAATATCTCCCGGTTGACAATCAAGCTCATCACAGATATCGAGGAGCGTCTTTAGGCGAATAGCTTTTATCTTTCCGTTTCTAAGCTTTGAAATATTAGCCGGAGTATGCCCCGTCGCCCGAATCAGATCAGCACTGGTCTTTCCGGTCTTAAGCAGCTGCGTCTCAAGCTCGATGATGAGATAGCTCATGTTTCCTCCTACACAAGCTCGTCAGACTGCTCTTGGAGCAGCGAGGCATAACTCCAGATCGCCGAGATAAATAAACAGACAACTGCGCCGATAAACGACCCCGCATCAAAGGTAGCGCCTTGGCAAATCTCAATAACGAAGGAATGAGGCACGATGTAAAGCTCCAGTCCGCCAATGGTGAGATTGACCGATCCATAGGCACCAACAAGCGAAACCGCGGCGTTAACAGCAAAGGCAAGCGCGAGAACACGGATAAGCCGCACATGCGTCTTGGTAAAGGGCGAGACGCCTCGCGAGATGTTACGGCTGATCCCGCACAGAACGACAAGCGAAATACCCATAACAAGCGCCATGCACAGTCCGCTTGGGATAACGATGCACCCGCCATCGAGAAGCGTCACGACACCGAAAGAATCGACAGAAGCAACGTTTGCAACCGCATACCAGATCACGTAAACAACCAACGCGGCAAAAGCGACGAGCATCCCTGCAAAAACGGCTGCCATGCAAAAACCGAGCTTCCTGATATTTTCGCCCGCCTTGGCCATACGCTGAACGCTGTTGGACATACACTCACCCTCATCGACTCTATCGTTATTCGAACGGTTTATCGAACAACGATATGGATTGCATGCGGAAAGCCCCGACAGTGTGCATAGGCAATTCACTAATCAGAAGAGGTGAGCGTGGATTTTTGGACACGTATCGAACGAGCGTGGATAATCTCCCACTTTGAGGCCGCCACCGGGCCTAAAACGGGAGATTATCCACGCTCATAGTCATCAAGGCTCACAGCCTCTTACTCGGCCGCCTCGCGCAGAGCCGACATCGTAGCCGCATATTGCTGCTGCAACGCATGCATCCCCTCGCGGGCGCCGTCAACGGCATCAGCGCCGCGCAGCGCTTCGGTTACCACGACCGCCGGCTCGTACAGATTATCGAATCCCAGGTTCTGGCTCACGCCCTTGAGCGTGTGCGCTGCCATAAACGCACTCTCGGCGTCTCCTGCCGCCATGGCAGCCTCCAGCTTGTCCATGCTCTCGTCATCCAAAAACTTGAGGGCAAAGCGGGCAAGCATTTCCCCGCCCATCAGCCGAGCGCACGCGTCGTCATAATTAGCGCCGATCTTCTCATACGCCTCACGCATGGAAATCATGGATTAAAAACTCCTTTGGTCAAACTAAATCGTGGGAAACGCGACGACGTCGGCGGGGCGTGCCAACGTCTCGGCAATTTGGTCTTGCACCTCGAGCAGGCAATCGAGCAGCAGCGGGTTAAAGGTGCCGCACTTACCGTCCAGGATCATCTGGATCGCCTCCTCGTGCGGGATAGCGTCCTTGTACACGCGCACGCTCGTCAGTGCATCGTACACGTCAGCCACCGAAACCACCTGCGCGGCGATGGGAATTTCGTCGCCCTTAAGGCCATCGGGATAACCCTTGCCGTCCCAGCGCTCGTGATGCCAACGCGCAATCTGGTACGCATATTCCATAAGCGCATTGCCGGCGTGATGGCGGCCCAGCTCTAGCAGCATGTCGGCGCCGATCGTGGTATGCGTCTTCATAATCTCGAATTCCTCGGGCGTGAGGCGCCCGGGCTTGTTGAGGATCGCATCGTCAATCGACATCTTGCCGATATCGTGCAGCGCCGAAGCCAGGGCGATCGTGGAGCGTTCCTCATTGTCGAGGGAGATCGTGCCGCTACGCTGGACCAGATAGCCAAGCAGCAGCTCGGTCAGCTTTTCGATGTTCGTAACGTGCCTACCGCTCTCGCCGTTGCGAAGCTCCATGACGCCGGCCATGATGTCGATGAGCATGCGACTGTTCTTGACGCGCTCGTTGTACTGTTGGGACAGCAGGTTCGTCAGGCGGCGCTGTTTGGCGTACAGGCGGATGGTGTTGCTTACGCGGCGGCGCACGACACGGGAGTCAAACGGGCGGTTGATATAGTCCGAGGCGCCCAGCTCGTACGCGCGCAGAACCGCATCATCGGAATCTTCGCTCGAAATCATGATGACAGGCAGATTATCGATACCCGATCGGCGCGACAGATCGGCCAGCACCTCAAAGCCGCTTATGCCCGGCATCACAATGTCCAGCAGCACGAGCGACAACTCATCGCCATAGCGGTCGACCATGTCGAGCGCCGCACGACCGTTATCGGCCTCGAGGATGCAATGCTCGTCCTTGAGCATCTCGCTGAGAATGGCTCGGTTCATCTCGGAGTCATCGGCGATAAGCACCAAAGGCTTTTCGCTTTGGAAGGCCTCGATGGAATCGGCATCGGTCACGACCGTACCGGCTTTTGCCTTAGCGCGGCTCAGTAACTGAGCAGCGCGGCCAACGCCCTCATCGACCGTCTCGCCATGAATGCGAACGCCACCAACACATGCCGTCAAGCTCACGTACTCATGGCCCGGAATAATCGTGGAATGAACGGCATCGGACACCTGATGCAGGCGACGGGTGAAGTCATCGGAGGGAATATTGGGCATGACAACCACAAACTTGTCGCAGCCATAGCGCACAAGCTCGTCAGTCGAACGGATTCCGCTGCGTATGGCTGTCGCCACAGCACCGAGCGCAAGGTCGCCGGCATGACGGCCACACGTATCGTTGAAGACCCTAAAATCATCAAGGTCGATCACCGCAACGCCGGCATTCACGCGGGTGCTACGGAGCTTTTCCTCGTAATATCGGCGATTGCGCACATTCGTCAGCACGTCGGTGTAGACAAGGTCCTCTTCTGCGGCCTCTTGCTCATCGATCGGACGCACCATCAGCAAGACGTGAGGCTCGCCCTCGACCTTCAAAGGGCGTAGACGGGCGCGGTACTCAGTGCCATCATTGAGCAGTTGCTCCGACACCTCATCGGAGTCTGCCAAAGCCTCAAGACTTGACTGACGCAGACAAGGACACCGATCACCGGCGAGCAGGCAGTTAGGCTCACTCTTAATCTGATCGGCCGACAGCAAACGCACCACGGGGTAGGTCTTCGCGACACGGGCGACCTCGGCGGCAGCCTCCTCGTCGGTTAGATTGACCTCGTGATTATTGAGCATATGGGGCCCTTTCGATAGTTTCGCATGGTAGCGGTGGGTTCCAAATGTTACAAGGGTAACACCTTGCCGATGCAGGTAAGCACGTGAATGCTGCCACATTCTTATGAGTTGGCAGACGGCGCGATTGAAGCCGCAGACGCGAGGTTTTGAGCACGTTTGTTAATACGGCCGAAACGTTTGCGGATGAAGCCTGCTTTGGCTATTGCGGATGCTAGAGCCCCAGGATGCCACGGACAGCCCGGGCAGCCGCTGCCGGGCGATCGCGCAGACCGTTATGCGCGCCCGGGATCGTCACGAGAGGGCAATCGAGATATTCGGCAGCCGCTCGCGTGCCAGCCTCGCGGGGCGTGCCAATCGAGAGCTCGCCTAGGAGCACGGCGGCCACCGTTTTCGACGCGCGAACGCTATCCCAATCGGGAACGCAGGTCATAGTAATCCCGTATTCGTTTGCCATGAAACTGCGGCCGTTGCGCAGGGCATGCTTGGCTTCTGCCTCGGTCGTTCCAGGAGCCTCGGGGTCCAAGTCGCCGAGGGCTCCCAAGAAAAGCCGGAGCGCCCTTGAAACCTTTCCAGCCGCAATCATATCGAGCAAAACCGGAGCTGCGCCCATGCCGACGCCTTCGGCCGACACAGCCGGCTCATGCAGAATCGCACGGGCGACGAGATGGGGTTCAGTGCGAAGAAGCTCCAGCGCCACCAACGTACCGGCGCTGTGCGCAAGCACATTTGTCGGAGCGCCAACGTGTTCGATCACGGCCTGCAGGTCGGCGGCCTGAGCGGCAAGATCATAGCTGCCGTCTGCCGCTTCGCTGCTGCCACCACAGCCGCGGCGGTCGTAGGCAATGACGCGGTAGTCACAGGCGAGCTCGCGGGCGATACCGTCAAAAAAGACGCCGTCAACACAAGCGCCGTGCACGCACACCAAGGCAGGAGTATCAGGCGACACATCCGGGCCGGCATATTCGCGACAGGCAATCGTGGTGCCCGCATTCTCGACCGTAAAATCCATGTTGTGCCCCCATCATCAATGCTCATCCAGTTGCACGTCAGCACGGTTGGATGGACCCGCATTGCTTTACGCCTTGTTAACAGATTAACTGTACCCGACCCGAGGCTTTTCATGGCACGGCATCATGAGCGACGTGAAAAAACGAAACTTGTAAAGCAAGAGCCCACACCTTGCTTTGGAGCCGATGCTATGCTTAGGCACAATTGTCTTGAGGAGCATATGCCTATGTCTACGTTTTTGAATGCCAGCCCCATCTTTGGGCCCGTTCGCAGCCGTCGCCTTGGTCTCTCGCTCGGCGTCAACATGATGCCGGCCAGCGGCAAAATCTGCACGTTCGACTGCATCTACTGCGAGAACGGCCTCAACGCCGAGCGCCCCTGCCACGAGCCGTACAACACAGCTGCCGTGGTACTCGAAGCGCTCGAGGCAAAGCTGCGCGAGATGGCAGCCGAGGGCGAGCCCCCCGATGTAATCACCTTCGCAGGCAACGGCGAGCCCACCGCCGCACCGGAGTTTCCACAGGCCATCGCCGGCGCCGTCGCGCTGCGCGATCAGCTAGCCCCCAACACCAAGATTGCCGTGCTTTCCAACGGCACGCGCGCCGACCAGCCCGCTGTGCACGATGCGCTCATGATGGTCGACGACAACATTCTTAAGCTCGATACCGTCGACCCGGCGTTTATCCAGCTGCTCGACCAGCCCGTTGGCCCCTATGACGTCGAGCACCAGATCGAGACGTTCGCAGGCTTTAACGGTCATGTCATTATCCAGACGATGTTTTTGAGCGGTGAGTACCGGGGCAAGTCTCTCGATAACACCGGCGAGGAGTACGTCGGCCCTTGGCTCGCGGCGCTCGAGCGCATTCGTCCGCAGGAGGCGACCATCTACACGGTCGCGCGCGAGACACCAGTCGCCGGCCTTGCCAAAGCAGCGCCCGAGGTGCTCGACGCCATTGCCGCGCGCGTGCGCGCCCTCGGTATTCCCTGCCAGGTGAGCTACTAGCGCGGCCGCCCGCCAGCAGCTAAATTAGCCCCATCCCAAATGAGCTGGTCTGCGGGTGGGCTATACTAGCTGCGGATGAAAGGAAGTTAGCCATGTATGACAAAGGACCCGTGCCCGGCCGCAACGACGCTTGCTGGTGCGGCAGCGGCAAGAAATACAAGAAATGCCATAGCGCCTTTGATGAGCGCCTCGAGCGCTTGTGGGAAGAAGGCTGGGAGGTTCTGCCTCGCACGCTCTACAAGACTCCCGCCGATATCGAGGGCATCAAGCGCTCGGCAGCCATCAACGTGGGCGTGCTCGATTATGTGGGCGAGCATATCGCCGCAGGCATGACCACCAACCAGATCGACCAGATGATCTACGACTACACCGTCGAGCACGGTGGCACGCCGGCCGACCTCAACTACGAGGGCTACCCCAAGAGCGTGTGCACCTCGATCAATGATGTGGTCTGCCACGGCATTCCCTGCGATACGGACGTGCTGCACGAGGGCGACATCATCAACGTGGACTGTTCCACGATCCTAGACGGCTACTTTAGCGACTCGAGCCGCATGTTCTGCATCGGCGAGGTCTCGGCCGAGCGCCAGCGCCTGGTCGATGTCACCCGCGCCAGCGTGGAAGCGGGTCTGGCGGCCGTCAAGCCATGGCTGCCACTGTCCGTTATGGCCGAGGCCGTGCAAAAGACCGTCGAGGACGCCGGTTTTAGCGTGGTGCGCGAGTACGGCGGACACGGCATCGGTAAGGAGTTCCACGAAGACCCATTTGTGGGCTTTACCACCGAGGCGCCCGATGTGGATACCATCATGGCCCCGGGCATGGTCTTTACCATCGAGCCTATGGTCAATGCCGGAGCGCCCGACATCAAGATTAGCAAGGGCGACGGCTGGTGCGTGCGCACCAAGGACGGCAGCGATTCGGCCCAGTGCGAGGTACAGCTCGTGGTGACCGAGGACGGCTACGAACTGCTCAGCTGGTAGCCGTGGATGCGCCGGGCTACGCGATGGATATGTTAACCATCACGAAGCCCGGCGTTTTTTAGCGTTTTACCTGGTAAAACCTGCCAAAATAAACCTGTCCCTTTTTGGCAGGTCGAGCGGAGAGGACTGTTTGTGAACATCCTGGTTTTGCTGCCCGTCAATGACCGCCATCGCGCAATTCTTGAGTCGAGCGCTCCGGGCGAGGACTTTATCTACACGAGCGCCGACGCCATCACGCGCGAGCAGGTCGCCGACGCCGACGTGATCTTGGGCAACATCGACTCTGACATGCTCACGGCATGCGAGCATCTCCAGCTGCTGCAATTGCAGACCGCCGGCTATGACGACTACCTTGCCGCCGGCACCGTGCCGGCCGACGCCAAACTGTCTTGCTCGGTGGGCGCCTACGGTCAGGCTGTGAGCGAGCACATGTTTGCCATGGTCCTTTCCATGATGAAGCGCCTGCCCGGCTATCACGACTTGCAGCGCGAGCATCGCTGGGAGGATTTGGGGCCGGTCACCTCGCTCAAAAACGCCAATGTGCTGGTGCTGGGCGCGGGCGATGTCGGTGGCCACTTCGCCACGCTCTGCCGCAGCATGGGCGCGCACGTCCGCGGCATCAAGCGCCATCCGCTCGTCTACCCCATTGTGTTTGAGGACATGGACGGCATGGATGCCCTGCCCGAGCGCCTGGCCGAGGCTGACATCGTTGCATCCTTTATGCCGAGCACACCCGAGACCCGCGGCCTGGCGAACGCCGAGTTCTTCGCCGCGATGAAACCGGGTGCCTTCTTTGCCAACGGCGGCCGCGGCGATCTTGTGGTCGCCGACGACTTGGTTGCCGCTCTGGAATCGGGACATCTCGCCGGCGCCGCGGTCGACGTCACCGACCCCGAGCCGCTGCCTGAGACAAGCCCCCTGTGGGATGCGCCCAACATGCTCATCACGCCGCACGTCTCGGGCTGGTTCCACCTAGCCGCCACGCTCAACAACGTCGTCGACATCGCCGCGGAGAATCTGCGTCACCTGCAGGCCGGCGAGACGCTACATTGTTGGATTGAGCACTAAGAATTACGCCGTTTTACAAACGGCGTAATGAGCCGACGCTGCGACTGGGGAGGCCGGGGCTATCCGTCTTCTTGCTGCGGGTGCCTGGGGCGGGGTTCGGCGTGCATTTTTGGGAATATTCAGTGCCCGAGGGGGCTGCATACCGGATTCTGGGCGAAAGGCAGGCGCCGCGGGCAGCAACCTGTGGAAAATGAGCGGTCCTCGGGGCGTTGGGGGTGCGAAATCGGGACATTCGGCGCGGTTTCGCGCGCCCGTTCTTGCGCCTGTGGGCCCCGGATGCTGAATATTCCGGAATTTGCACGGCGCCCCCAGGGGTACCTGTGGGCGGAAAGCGACCGACCCACCGAAATATGCAATCGGCGGGTCGGTTTATGCATATATCCGATTGCGGACGCGTCGGCAGCACCTCAGAACCTGAATCCCTAAACATGTCCCTTCTTGATAGGTTTTAGAGCTCCACGCTTTCGGCGCCGTTGATGGTTAGGTTGCGCTCGTAGAAGGCGGTGAGGGCGCGGATGGCGTACATCACGTCGCGCACGCCGCCGGTCTCGTAGCTCGAGTGCATGGCAAGCTGCGGCAGGCCCACGTCCACGGCATGCATGCTCGCCTGCATGTTCGACAGGTTGCCGAGCGTGGAGCCACCCGCCATATCGCTCTTGTTTGCGAAGGCCTGCGTGGGCACGTCGGCGTCATCGCAGATGGCCTGGAACACCGCGCGGCTAAAGGCATCGGTGCAGTAGTGCTGGTTGGCGGCTTCCTTGATGACGATGCCGCCGTTGAGCACAACCTGGTTGCGGGCGTCGCACTTCTCGGCGTGGTTGGGGTGCACGGCATGCGCGTTGTCGCAGCTCACGAGCATCGAAGCGGCAAGCGCACGGTGGTACGACTCATCGTCAAAGCCCAGCGATCCGTTGATGCGGCGCAGCGCGTCGGCCAAGAACGTCGACATGGCGCCCTGCTTGGTCTCGGAGCCAACCTCCTCGTTATCGAAGCAGCAGAAGACCGAAACGTCGTGCGCATTCTCGGCACCCAAAAATGCCTGCAGCGAGGTGTAGGTGCAGGCCAGGTCGTCGAGCTTGGGCGTCGAGATAAACTCGTCGGCCCAGCCCCAAATGCGCGCATCCTGACGATTGACCAGGAACAGATCGCGGCCCAGAATCTGCTCGGGCTCAACGTCCAGCTCTTCGGCGATCAGGGCATCGAAGTCACCCTGCTTAAGCTCGCCGGCGCTGATGAGCGGGCACAGGTCGACAGCTCGGTTGGGCGCAAAGCCCTCGTTAACGCCACGATTCATATGGATGGCAAGGCTCGGGATAATGGCAACTTCGCGCTCGGTAGCGAGCAAGCGGCTCTCGATACGGTCGCCCTCGCGCACCAGCACGCGGCCCGCAAGTGCCAGCGGGCGATCGAACCAGGTGTAGTCGATCATGCCGCCGTAGGCCTCGGTGTTCAGGCGCAGCGTCTCGCCCGCGCCGTCGAGCTCGGGCACGGCCTTAACCTTAAACGTCGGCGAATCGCTGTGTGACGCCGTGAGTTGAAAATGATAGTCGCCGGCAACGCCGTCCTCGCCCCACGTCGCGGCCAGGTCCTCGCCCACCTTAAAGGCAACGACGCTCGAGGTGTTGCGCTGCGTGTAATAACGCCCGCCCGGTTCGATATCCCACGCCGCATTCTCGGGCAGGTAGGTAAAGCCCGCCTCGTCGAGCTCGGCCATAATGGTCGCCGCCGTATGGAACATGCTGGGGCATGCCTCGATAAAGTCGATAAGGTCGTTGGCGGCCTCGATATCGTCGGCCGTCACATGCACGCGCTCGGGCGTTTCCTGATCCGTCATGCTCTCCCCTTTCGCTGGGTTGATGGTCCCCTCCAGCATACCCCGCCACGCCAGTGCCGCACTCTTCATTCCGTGCTTAATTCCGCACCGCTCACCAAGTTGAGCCATCATGCCCGCGCTCCTTTTGCGACAATTGCGCCAACAGGACGAGAGGAGCCGTCATGAAGCCACGTAACATTGCCATCGCCTGCGGTGTCGCGGGAGCCGCCGTCGGCCTTGCCGCTGCCACCGGCATCGTTTACCGCAAGCAAATCAAGTCCGTCGCGTCGCTCAAACGCTTGACCGACTATGCGGATGGCTATGACCTGTACGCAATCGACATCGCCTACGGCTACGATCTTGATCGCATCATCGCCGCTGGCGTGTGCGACGATCAGGCCTACATCGATGCCGTGGTGGCGCAGGTGCTGCCCGGTGCGCCGGCACATGTCCAGGCGCCCCAGTTTGCCTGCAGCGCTTTTGCCGCCGTAGATGCCGAAGGCCGCGTGCGCACCGGTCGCAATTACGACTTTAAGGACGACACCTCGGTGCTGCTGGTGCGCAATCACCCACGCGGCGGCTATGCCTCCATCGGGTTTGCCGCCCTTAACAACCTGGGCGATAACACTCCGCTTGACTCCGTCGCCGGACGTGCCGCCGCACTCATGGGCCCGTTTACCCAGCTCGACGGTGTTAACAAATGCGGCGTGTCCATTGCCGTACTCACTCTGGATTCCAAGCCCTGTGACCAGGACACGCAACGCCCCGTCATCAACACTTCGCTCGCCATCCGTCTGGTGCTCGACCGCGCGGCCACCACGCAGGAGGCCGTCGACCTGCTTTCTGCCTACGACATGCACGCCATGGCCGGACGCGACTATCACTTCTTTATCAACGACGCCGCCGGTGACGCGCGGGTGGTGGAGTGGGATCCGCGCGATCCCGACCGTGCATGCAAGGCGACGCCCGTACGCCAGGTCACGAACTTCTACGCCTGCTATGGCGACGAAGTGCTGCCCAACCAAAAGAATGGCGAGCTGGGCCATGGCAAGGAGCGCGCCATCGCCATCGCCGATGTCCTCGACGCCCATACCGGCGCCCAAGACGAGGCAGTCGCTTGGAAGGCCCTACGCGCTGCGGCGCAAGAGCCCAATCCGGAAGACATCACCAGCAACACGCAGTGGTCGGTCGTCTTCGACAACACCGAGCCCGCTGCCGCCATCACGCTGCGCCGCCACTGGGGCGACGTCGACGCCTTCGCGCTGTAAGGAGCTGGCACCGTCGTCCTTACGCTCGCCTGACGTTGCTTACATTTCTATACGCTTGAGCTAACACGTTTTACCCCCGCATCAACAGTGTGCGGGGGTAAACTTATGCGCATGTTATAACTTGCCCGGAAGGATTCATCATGCTCAGGATCGGTCTTCTTACCAGTGGCGGCGACTGCCAGGCGCTCAACGCCACCATGCGCGGCATTGTCAAAACGCTTATGACCAATAGCAAAGAGCCTATCGAAATCTATGGTTTTGAGGATGGCTACCAGGGCCTTATCTACAGCAGGTTCCGCGTCATGACGCCCGCCGATTTTAGCGGCATCCTCACCCGCGGCGGCACCATCCTGGGCACGAGCCGCACGCCGTTCAAGCGCCTGGACATTCCCGAGGCCGACGGCGTCGAGAAGGTGCCCGCAATGGTCCACACCTATCATAAACTGCAGCTCGACTGCCTGTTTATGCTGGGCGGCAACGGATCCACCAAGACCGCCAACCGCCTGCGCGAAGAAGGCCTCAACGTTATCGCCCTGCCCAAGACCATCGATAACGACACCTGGGGCACCGAGTTGACGTTTGGCTTTACGAGCGCCATCGACGTCGCCACCAAGTGCATCGACGACATCCACACCACTGCCTCGAGTCACGGCCGCGTGTTTGTCATCGAGATCATGGGCCACAAGGTCGGTTGGATTCCGCTGTATGCCGGCGTCGCGGGCGGCGCGGACGTCATCTTGATTCCCGAGATCCCCTACGACATGGACAACGTCATCAAGACCATCGAGCATCGCATGGAGACCGGCAGCCGCTTTACCATCGTAGCCGTCGCCGAGGGCGCTATCTCCAAGGAGGACGCAGCGCTGCCCAAGAAGGAGTACAAGAAAAAGCTCGCCGAGCGCACGAGTCCGTCGATCGTCTACGACATCGCCAAGGAGATCGAGGCCAAGACTGGTCGCGAGACCCGCGTCGCCATCCCCGGCCACACGCAGCGCGGCGGCCAACCCGACGCCCAGGACCGCATCTTTGCGACCCAGTGCGGCGTCGAGGCGGCACTGGGGTGCCTACGCGGCGAGTTTGGCTACATGATTGCCCTGCGTGACGGCAAGATGTGCCACATGCCGCTCGAGGAGGTCGCCGGCAAGCTCAAGTTTGTCGACCCCCAGAGCGACCTGGTGCGCGAGGCCAAGGCGCTGGGCATCAGCTTCGGCGACGAATAGCCTCGGCCGAAACTGCTCTCATCGGAGACCCCAGGGCTTACATCCCAAATCGTCCTCGGACATGTCAGGACCCCGCCGTGCGCTTCGCGCGGCGGGGTCCTTCCGTCCTGCGGAAAGATTTGGGATGTAAGCCCTGAGGCCTCCTGCGGTAACTAGGGAGGCCGAGGCTATTCGTCTTCTTGCTGCGGGTGCGTGGGCTGAGATTTTGGGATGTTGCAGGCTCTTAGCTGAGAGTAGCACTGACATTTGTCCTGAAATGGCTGGTCGTTAGGGGTTGCTACCGGTAGTTGCGGTAGGGTTGGGGCAGATTCTAACTAGAAATGGTGGTCGCTACCGGTTGTTCTCGGCATACTCGGCTCATTCGATTACGGTCACCACATGAAAGGAACTGTCATGGATCTTGCGATGGCACAGCGGCTCGTCGATCGCCGCAAGGCTGCTGGGCTTTCTCAGGAGGCGCTTGCCGCCCAGCTGGGTGTGAGTCGTCAGGCTGTCAGTAAATGGGAGCGCAGCGAATCCTCTCCCGATACCGATAACCTTATTGCGCTCGCCGCGCTGTATGGCGTGTCGCTGGATGAGCTGCTGTATGGGGAGGCGGTGGATAGCACTGACGACTCGCAGGCTGATGATGAGGCGCAGAACAGCAACGCCGGCACCAAAGCTTCAGATAAGGCTGAGGAGGCTGAGGCTTCTACTGAACACGCTGATTGCAGCGATAAGCCACTTGTCGATATTTCCCTCGCGCGCGGCATCCACGTTATTGACCCCAACAAAGGCGAAGAGGTTCATGTTGGCTGGAATGGCATCCATGTGGCTAACGAGCGCAAGGGTGAAGAGGTCCATGTGGGGCCAGGCGGATTGCATATCGATACGCTTGAGGACGATGGACATAGTGTGCATACCAATGACGACGGCACCGTCACCATCGACGGCGAGACGTTTTCCAGCTGGAAGGAAGCACACGACAAGCTCGACCATCACGGCAAGCATTTCCACACCAAGGTCGGACGTGCATGGAACAAATTCCCCTTCCCTGTGCTTGTCGCCCTCGCCTATCTGGTGCTCGGCATTGTCTACGGCACATGGGCTACGGGACTCTTCCTCGTCTTTCTGATTCCCGTCTATTACGCGCTTGGCGACTTTATCGACCAACGCCACTTATCTAAGCTGATCGAGGTCATCTACCCGGCAGCCGCCATCGCTTGGTTCCTCTACATGTGGCTCTGTTTGGGACAGCCCCATCCTGCATGGATCATCCTCATCACGATTCCCGTCATCAAAGCGCTCATGCGCTGGTGCCTCAAACAATGGAAGCACCGCCAACAGGCCTAACACGCTCCGACCCACCAGCACCCAACCACCCCCGCCCTTCTCCTAAGTTGCGGTGAGATAGGGACTGTTTTGAAGCTCCAAAGCGCCAAACAGTCCGTATATCACCGCAACCTACAAACAACTGGGTCAGTTCCGGCACGGAGATTAGCATTGAGCTGACCACGCGCCAAGAAAAGGGCCTATTTACTACGTTTAACTCGAGAGGGCCGACCATACCCGCCTTTTCCGAATATTTGCAAGCCCTCTACCTGCGGTTTTAATTTCATAATCTTTGTCATGGTCGAGGGTGTGGTAGCAAACGTAGTAGATAGGCCCGTTTTGCGGCATACGACCCATTCAAGCCCAATCTCGAAGGCTGGAGAAAGCCCTTCATCCACGCCTGTGAGCGAAAACCAAATAGAATGAAAGGCAAATGGAAAAGCCCGTTTAACGAGCGGAGGACATATGCGCGACGTAGCCGAAAGCGACTGGAAGCTGTTTAAGAAAATGCTTCCTCAATGGCAAGAACGTTATATGGAAAAGCTCATCGGCCAGTATGTTGAGATACTGAACGGCGACAGTGAAGCGTCCAGTAGATTTTGGGCACTAGAAGAGCGCCTCAATAGAGACAAGCTGTCCTCAGGCGTAATTGCAAACGACATTCGCCGCAGCACAATGCACCGCGAGATAGCCAATTTGCTTATCGACAGCGTGATCACCCTTGACGACCTTGACGGTTTTACCGAGGACATTAAGAGCTATGCGCAACACTGGATTGGCCAGTAAGAGCACTGAACGACAGACATCCCCAGCAAAACGGGGCAAACGCCGGGCCACCTAATGGTTGTCCGGCGTTTGCGCAGATAAAACCTGCCAAAATAAACCTGTCCCTTTTTGGCAGGTCACTCGGCGCTCTTGAGGGCGCCGACCATGTCGATCTTGTTGAGGGTACGATTGGTGGCTAGGTTGACGATAAACGTAAAGCCAAAGGAAAGCACCACGGCGAGCACGTAGCTTAGCGGCTCGACTTCGACGTCAAAGTACAGCGACGGCATCTGCAAAATGTACGTAAAACTCTCGGCCAGCAAGCCGCCCAGTGGCACGCCCAGCGCGGCGCCAATTGCCGTGAGGATCAACGTCTCCTTGTTGACGTAATGGTGCACCTCGCCACGGCGGAAGCCCAGCACCTTGATGGTCGCCAGCTCGCGTTCGCGCTCGGAGATATTCGTGTTGGACAGCGTAAACACCACCACAAACGACAGGCATGCCGCCATAAAAGTCACGAGCACCACGACCGAATTGATGATCGCAAAGTTCGCCTCGTAGTTCTGCCAATGTTCGGCCGTGCTCGAGATGGTGAGCCAACCGTCGCTCTTAAGCTTCTTGCTAAACGCAATCTGGTCGGCCGACGAGCCCTTAAGCAGCACAAAGACGCCGTTGAGGCGTGCGCTTCGACCGAACGCGCGCTCATAGGTGCCCTGCGTCATGTAAAGCGTGTTGCCAAGATAGTTAAGCGAAATGTCACTGACTTTGACCTTGGCAACATTGAGCGACGAATCCTGGACGTATGCCGTATCGCCCGGCTGAATCCCCAGCACCAGCTGTGAACTCTTACTCAGATACACGTCTCCGTCACGCAAAGACAGCGGCTCTTTGGACTCGTCCTCGAGGCGCACATAGTCGTCCAGGTCGTTCGTGCGGTCATCGGGCACCACGATCAGCTGCACGGTCTCGCTCTTGCCGCCAAACGTAAAGGTGACGTTGTCGGTCATAATCGGCAGCGTCGAAGTCACGGTCACGTTGGAATCATTGGCCGCGCTGCGCTCATCCAACGCCGCGCACGTCTGCGTAAAGTCATCGGGGTTGGCGACCGCCAGCAAGTCATAACGCGTGATATGCCCGTACTGTTTGGGCGAAAGCGCCACCGACGTATCGCGAATACCCATACCGCAGATCACAAGCGCGGTGCAACCCGCGATGCCAAAGATGGTCATAAAGGCACGCTTTTTGTAACGGAACAGGTTGCGCGCAGCCACCTTGTTCAAAAAGCCCATGCGGCGCCAGATAAAGCCGATGCGCTCAAGTAGGATGCGCGAGCCGGCGCGCGGGGCCTTGGGGCGCATGAGCGAGGCCGGGGTCTCGGCCATCTCGTGGCGGCAGGCGATAATTGTGGCGCCCACCACGCCCACGGCAAACAGCGCCACCGAGACGATCGAGGACACGATGTCGTACGAAAGCAGCATCTGGGGCAGCGAGTACATGTCGTCGAACACCGTAAACAGGAACAGCGGCAGGCCCACAAAGCCGATGATATTGCCGAGCACGCCGCCAATCAGGCACGCCCACAGCGCATAGTCCACGTATTTGGACAGGATGCGCTCGCGCGAGTAGCCGAGCGCCTTGTACAGGCCAATGAGCGTGCGCTCCTCCTCGACCATACGCGTGGCGGTGGTGAGGCTGATGAGCACGGCGACGATAAAGAAGATGAACGGGAACACCGTCGCAATAGCCTCAATTGACGAGCTATCGCTCTCCACGCTTGAGTAGCTTGCGATATTGTCGCGGTCCTGGATGTACCACGTGCATTCACCCAAATCGGAAAGCTCGGCGCGGGCATCGGCAAACTGCTGGTCGGCGGCGGCGCGGCGCTGGTCCAAATCGGCCTGAGCCTGGGCGCGCTCCTCGCTGCCCTCGGCCATACGGTTGATGTTGTCCTGTTCAATCCCAAAGACCATGTTCGCTTGACGCTCGGCCGCGTCCAAGCTCGCCGGCGTATCGGCCGTCAGTTCCTGGGCACGCGCTTTTTCGCGCTCGTCACGAATCTTCTCGATATTGCCCTTGACCTCGTTAATCCTTGCCGTATAGGCATCGGAATAGGAGTTGAGGTCCTTGGCTCCCTCGACGATCACGTGGATCGCGGAATAGGACGACGACGTCGCGGCATCCTCACTCACGTAGAACTTGTAGTCCGCGGCCGAGGCGGCACGGAAGGCGTTGACTGTCGAGTCGGAGCTCACATCAGTGGGATCGAGGACCTCAGCCGTAATGGTGTAGTCCCCATCGGCAAACTGGTCCTTGGCGCTTTGGTTCGACGAGCTCGCATCGTTGGCGGCAAAGCTCACCGTATCGCCGATTTTCTTGCCCGAAGCCTTCAAAAAACGTGAGGTCACTGCTACTTCGCCCGAAGTCTCGGGCAGCTCGCCGCATACTAGCACCGGTTGGTCAATATTCTCTTTGGAGAGGCTCTGTACGATGACACGCTCGCGCGTCGTACCCACGGCGGTATAGGCGGTCTCGGTATAGATGCCCTCGGCCGTCTCGACGCCATCGACCTCTTGGATCGCAGCAAGATCGTCATCGGTCAGACCATAGGTCGACTGCACGTTGATGTCATAAACATTCTGCTGGTCAAAGTAAGCGTCGACCGAATCGCACAGATCCTCGCAACCCGCCTTAAGGCCACACATCACGCTCACGCCGAGCGCGGTGATCACGACAATGGACAAGAAGCGTTTGAGGCTGCCGCGAATCGTGCGGTAGACACCGCGGCGAAACACCGTCGGCACCATGTCGTTTGAACTTTGGGCAGTGCGGTAGGTCGTAAAATCCTGCTCGCGCTCCGTGTTCTGCGCGTCGCGGCGTTGGCTGTTTTGGCGGTCCTGATCCATGGGCGCTACCACTCGATCGTCTCGATCGGCACGGGATTTTGCTGGACCGTCTCGCTCTCCACTCGACCACTCTTAAAGCGGATCAGGCGATCGGCCATGGGCGCGAGCGCGGAGTTGTGCGTGATGATGATGACCGTGATGCCCTGCTTGCGACAGGTGTCCTGCAGCAGCTGCAAGATCTGCTTGCCGGTTTTATAGTCGAGCGCGCCCGTGGGCTCGTCGCACAGGAGCAGCTTGGGGTTCTTTGCCAGTGCACGGGCGATGGACACGCGCTGCTGCTCGCCGCCCGAAAGCTGCGCGGGGAAGTTGGCGAGGCGCTCGCCCAGGCCAACCTGGCAAAGCGTTTGCTCGGCATCGAGCGAATCGGGGCAGATTTGCGCCGCGAGCTCGACGTTTTCGAGTGCCGTCAGGTTGGGGACCAGATTGTAGAACTGGAAAACAAAGCCGACATCGGCGCGGCGGTATTCCACGAGCTGCGTCTCGTTGGCGGAGCTCACGTCGCGTCCGTCCACCGTCACGGTGCCGGAAGTTGCCGTGTCCATGCCGCCCAAGATATTGAGCGCCGTGGTTTTACCGGCGCCCGAAGCGCCCAGGATAATGGCAAGCTCGCCACGCTCAACGGTAAAGCTCGCGCCGTCGAGCGCATGAATGCGGGCATCGCCCTCGCCGTATGCTTTGATGACGTCTTTGAATTCAATATAGGCCATCGATTAATTCCCATCTGGTCGGATAACTCTTTAGTATTACCCATTTCGCACCGACCAAAAAGGGACAGGTTTATTTTGGCAGGTTTTATAAGGGGAAACGTACCTCTTTGGGGGCAGCGCGGGACGCGCAGGGGCGGCCGTGCAGATCGGCACAGCCGTCTCACGTGGAATCGACCGACGCCCGCCTTTCCGTGACACCGGCAACTCGTTTTTGCTTGTTGGCATGGCCGCCATTATGACTTGGGACTGAGCACTCAAATTCTCACTCCTCATTGCCACGCTTGCCGCAAGCTATCAGGGTGACGAGATGACGACGCTCGCTGTAGCAGCGCAGCCACACTCTATAAGCGAGGCGTTTGCCAGCAAAAAAGCGCGCGACAGGGTAAGCCCGCCGCGCGCTATCCTATGCGGACTAGTTATTGTTGTTGGTCATCGAGGCCACTGCTGCCGCAAGATTGGAAATGGGCATCGTCTGCAACCAGATGCGACCGGGACCGGTGAGCACGGTGTTGAACACGCCCTCGCCACCAAACATGATGTTTTTGACGCCCTTGACCATTTGAGCGTCGATGCTCACGGTCTCCTCAAAGCCGGCCACGTTGCCGGTATCCACAATCATCTGCTGGCCAGCAGCGAGCTCGTACTCAACCAGGTCGCCGTCGATCTCGGCAAAGGCAATACCCGAGCCCGTGAGCTTTTGCATGATAAAACCCTCGCCGCCAAAGACGCCGGTCTTTGCCTTCTTGTTAAAGTGGATGCTCAGCTCAACACCACTTTCCGCGGCAAGGAACGAACGCTTCTGCAAAATCCAGCTCTTGCCCGGACCGATCTCGATTGGCACGATGCGGCCGGGGAAGCAGGAGCCAAACGCGATCATGCCATCGCCACGCGCGGTCCAAATGTTTTGGAACAATGCCTCACCCGAAAAAGCCTTGGAGAACATCTTGCCGATGCCACCGCCCGAGGTAGACATTTCCATGTTGGGGGTCATCCAAGCCATGGCGCCGCTTTCGGTGATCATGGATTCGCCATCGCTAAGGTTGCACGTAACAACCGGGAAAGCCCCTCCGCCGATCTCGTACTGCATGACCGTCTCCTTTCCACTCAGGAGCCGAATAACGATGCCTATATTTTAGCAGGTAGAGATGCATATGTTCACACCGCCCATGCCCTCTCCTGCGGACGTTTCCCCAGATAAAACCTGCCAAAATAAACCTGTTCCTTTTTGGCAGGTTTTAAAGGCAAACGGTGAAGGTGATCTGGTTGCCGTGACCGGATACGGTGGCGGCGCCTCCATGGGCCTCGGCGATGGCACGCACCACGGACAGGCCCACGCCCGAGCCACCCGTCTTGGAGCTGCGCGACGCATCCGCACGATAGAAGCGATCGAACAATCGGTCCAGGTCGCCCTCGGGCAGCTCGTCCACGGCGTTCGATACGACAAGCTCGGCGGCGCCCTTGCCTTTGCCGTGCGAAACGGCGCACAGGCTCAGCTCAATCACGCTGCCCTCGCTCGCATAGCGCGTGGCGTTGTCCAGTAGCAACTCAACCACCTGCGCCACCGCCGCGGCATCGGCATGGGTCCGCACGCCGGTCGCAATCGACGTCGACAGGCGTTTACCGCCTGAGACCGCCACCGACTTAAACGGCGCCGCCGCCTTGTTCACCGCCTCCGAAAGATCGATCGACGCCATGGTAAAGCCCGCCGAGCCCTCGTCCATGCGTGCCAAGAACACCAAGCGCTCCGTGAGCGCCGATAATAGCGCACCCGCACTCGCCTTAGTGCTGCCTTAGCAGGTCGATGAGCATATTTAAAAAAGCAAGGTTATAGCTTAGTCGGACTTAAGGAACGGGCGGCTTCACATCTCGCCCTGCAAACAACGCCCGTACAGCGAGCGCGCTTGCCGCATGGGCGTTGCGGCCGCCTGCAGCTTATAGATAGGCGCCCTCGAGGCGCAGCAGCCACTCCTTGCGATCCAGTCCACCGGCGTATCCGTTGAGCGATCCGTCGGCCGCGACCACGCGATGGCACGGCACGATAATCGAAATAGGGTTGCGAGCGACCGCAGCCCCCACCGCGCGAGGAGATACAACGGGCGCTTCATTTCCCGGTACACGATGTCGAGCGGCAACACGCTGGGCGATCTCGCCATACGTAGCGACCTCGCCACGCGGGATCGAAAGCAGCTCAAACCAAACCTCACGCTGAAACGCCGTGCCGATCATATGCAACGGCGGCGTAAACCGAGGTTCCTGCCCTGCAAAATAAGCATTCAGCCAAGCCCAAGAACGCTCAAGCACCGAAGAAGCCGCGCCATTTGCCGGACTCACCGACAACATGCCACCAGTACCGGAAACCGCATCGACGCCTTCAACATGTTCGGAGTCTTCACGGAGAAGCGTGGAGCCAAAGTGCTCCTGCCCCTCAAACCAAAGCCCCGTCAGACCGCGGCCATCAGCGGCAAGCAGGATTTCGCCCAAAGGCGAAGCAAACGTCGTCGTGACCACCAGCGGCTCCTTTCAAAACTCCGCAACATAATACCGCGAATTGTGCAGACAACCCCCGCAGATACGTCCGGGCGAGCTCGCAATTACTTCAGCGAGGCTGTTTTTCCCAATCAAGCGAAGAAGACGCGGGGCTTCGACGCCAGGGCGGTACCCCCGCCAGCTGAGCTCTAATACTTTTCCCGAGAAGTGAACGAGTAAAAACGAAGTCCCGGAGCATCCACACCTTTAGACCGCAAAACCGCAGGATTCGCGCTGCAAAACCGCAGGAAATAGCGGTCAAAATATGCCAATGCTTCGGGGGTCCAAATAAGGTCCTTCACTTCTCGGGAAAGTATTAGACCTCAATT
>NZ_QSRV01000001.1:125718-203439 GCF_003437235.1 Collinsella sp. TF07-1 | reverse complement strand
CCTGCAAACTTCTGGTCGGGACGACTGGATTCGAACCAGCGACCCCTTGACCCCCAGTCAAGTGCGCTACCAAGCTGCGCCACGTCCCGAAGCTTTTGTTTGTTGCTCTGCTCTCGCTCGCAACAGGGAATATATTAACCCGAAACTTTAGACTTGTGCAAGAACTTTTTTACAAATTTTGAAGCAAGTTCAAAATTGTATCTGCGAGCTGGGGTTTTGTTAGAACGGGAAGTTCTTGCGTACCCGTTGTGCTCACAATCCAGGCCTTGTTAGTGTCGGTTCCAAAGCCTGAATCGGCGCGCGAGACATCGTTGGCGATAATAACATCGCAACCCTTGCGGACAAGTTTGCGCTGCGCGTACTCCACGACGTTATCGGTCTCGGCCGCAAATCCGATCACGCATCGCTCGCCTTTCTGACGCGAGAGCTCGGCCAAAATATCGACCGTTTCGACGAGCTCGATTCGATCCAGGCGCTCGTTGGCCTTTTTGAGCTTATGGTCCGCCGGGGCCGCCGGCGTGTAGTCGGCGACGGCGGCGGCGCAAATGGCCGCGTCGGCCGTCTGGAAGGCGCTCAGCGCTGCCTTGAGCATTTCTGAGGCGGTCTGTACGTGCACGCACTCCACGCCGTGGGGAACGTCGAGCGATGTCGGTCCCAGCACGAGCGTGACGGCGGCACCGCGACGTGCGGCCTCCCCCGCCAGGGCGATACCCATCTTGCCCGAAGAACGGTTGCCAATGAAGCGCACGGGGTCAATCGGCTCATGCGTGGGGCCGGCGGTAATGACGATGCGCTTGCCCGCCAGGTCTTGTTGCACGGGATTGAGCACCTCGCAGACGGCCTCGACGATGTCCTCGGGTTCGCTCATGCGCCCCGTGTCCACGTCGCCGCAGGCAAGGTAGCCACTGCCGGGTCCCACCACGCGGACGCCGCGCTCGCACAGCGTGGCCATATTGGCCTGCGTGGCCGACGCCTTCCACATGCCATTGTTCATGGCCGGCGCGATAACGACGGGCCGCGGTGTCGCAAGCAACGTTGTGGAGATGAGGTCATCGGCGATGCCGTTGGCCATCTTGGCGATGATATTGGCCGTCGCGGGCGCCACGACCACCAAGTCGGGCTCCTGCGCCAGCGAGATATGGTGGATGGGGTCAGACGGGTCGTCGAATAGCCCAACCGCGACCGGCTCATTGGTGAGCGCGCGGAAGGTGAGCGGCCCCACAAACTCAGTGGCATGCTCGCTCATGACGACCTTGACGTGCGCGCCGCGCTTTTGGAGCAGGCGCACGATATTGCACGACTTATAGGCGGCGATCCCGCCGGTAATGCCCAGCAGGATCGTTTTTCCCTCAAGTTGCATTGAATTGTTGGGTGCCGCCATCGTTTAAGCTTCCTTGCTCGGGAGCACCAGCAGGCGGTGGCAGTACGGGCAGTGCGTAATCTCGCTACCGTCGTGGTTGAGGTCGCTCATGGACGATGCCTGCAGCGCGGTGTGGCAGACCGTGGGGATGTTGCCCTTGATGGTCTCGACGGCCAGGCCGCGGAACTGCTTGAGCAGACGCTCGTAATCGGTGAGTACGTCGGTCGGCAGCGTGGCGGCAAGGGCGGTGCGCTCCTTGGTGGCGGCATCGATCTGAGCCTGCAGATTGGCAGCCTTGGCGCGGGCAGCCTTGGTATCGGCCTTCACACCCTCCTCGAACTTGGCGATGATGGCCTGCGCGCGAGCCTCTCGGTCAAGCGCTTCCTTATGGGCGACGACGACGTCCTTGCGGGTGTGCTTGATCTTGTCCAAGCGCTTGGCCAGGGTGGCGAGCTCGTTCTCCAGGTCCTGAACCTCGCGGTAGTCGGAGCCGTCCACGTGGCGCTTCTTGGCGGCCTCGATGGCGTTGTTGGTCTGAATCTCGGTGGTGTTGAGATCGTCGAGCTCAATGTCCAGATCCTTGCGCTGGGCGTAGAGCTTGGTCATCTCGGACTTGAGCTTCACATAGGTCTTGCGCTTGGAAGCGAGCTCCTTGAGCTCCGGCATATTGGCAAGTTCGCTCTTGTTGCGGGCGAGCTCCAAATCGATCTGTTGCAGCTTGAGTAGCGTAGCGCCGGCGCTCATAAGTTCTCTCCTTTTGTCACAGTCCACCATTGGCAAGGGTTCAGTATTTTAATCGCATGACGGGGGTCGACCCCGGCGTCAACCGCAGAGTTCATCAAGATATCCACGAACGGCTCCTCGGAGCGATCGTGGCCGAGCAGGATCACCGGCAGCCCGCGTAAAGCAAGGTCTTGCGCCACGTGATAGCCCGCCTCTCCGGTCACGATGACATCCGCAGCGGCGGCGATGGCAAGTTCGCCAAAGTCACCCAGCGAACCGCCCAAAATTGCGATGGTTCGGCACGGGTGATCGGCCTCGCCCCACACGCGCGGGTCGCTGCCAAACGCCGCTGCGGCGCGTGCGGCAAGGTTGTGCAGGCTGCAGGGGTCGTGGAGGGTCGCGAGTACGCCCAGTCCGCAGGCCTCGGGGTCGTCCTTGCGCTCCAGCGAGCTCACGGGCGCGGCGCCCAGCAGCTCACTTAGGCAGGCGCGCGCCTCGTGCGAGCGGTCCAGATTGGTATGGAGTGAAATAATGCTCACGCCGCAGCGGGCGGCCTCAAACAGTGCTGCGCTGCACTGGGGACGCGACGCATCCGCCGGGCAAAACGCCTCGGGTGCCTTGATGTAGATAGGATGATGCGTCAACAACACGTTGGCACCGGCCTCCTGGGCGCGGTGCACGTTGGCTTCGGTCGCGTCGAGTGCGCAGGCCACGCCGGTAATCTCGGCGGCAGGGTCACCTACGGAAAGTCCTACGTGATCCCAGCTCTCGGCATTTGCTTTGGGATAGCGTGCCAGCAAGGCACGCGCGAGATCGGCAACAATCATGCGGCACCTACGATCGAGAGCAGCGTCTGGGCAAAGTCGTCCAGATCGCCTGGATTCACGCGATCATCGAAGGAGATGCGCAAGGCACCCAGCGCCTGTTCGCGGCCGATGCCCATCGCGCTGAGCACGTGGCTCGGGTCCATGCTGCCACTCGAGCATGCCGAGCCTGCCGACACCTCAAAGCCGGCGGCGTCGAGCTTGATGATGAGTTCCTCGGAGTCCATGCCGTCAATGTAGATCGAAACCATACCCGGCAGACGGTCGGCCTGTGCGTAGTCGCCCATGGTGGCGTGAATGCGCTGGTGGGCCGTAAGCGTGGCGTAGAGCTTGTCGGAAAGGGCTTGCAGCTTCGCGCGCTCCTGAGCCACATGGGGCGTCAGAGACGAGGCGGCAGCGGCAAAGGCGAGCTGCGTTCGCAGGTCTTGCGTGCCGGCACGACGACCGGCCTCCTGTCCGCCGCCAAAGATGCGCGGGCGCAGCGGCGTGCGGCTCTTAAGGTAGAGTGCGCCAGATGCCACGGGACCGCCAATCTTGTGGGCTGCGACGGACATGGCGTCGACGCCCAGCTCGGTGACATCGAGCGGAATATGCAAGTAGCCCTGGATGGCATCGGTGTGGAACAGGGCACCTGCGGTGTGCGCAGCTGCGGCAAGCTCGCGGATGGGCTGCACCACGCCGGTCTCGTTGTTGGCGACCATAATGCTCACGAGCGCCACGTCGTCGCTGAGCAGCTCGACAAGCTTGGCAGGCTCAACGTAGCCCGCGCGGCAGGGCTGTACCAGGTCGACGGTAAAGCCGGAGGCACGCAGCAGCGGCAGGTTGTCCAGAATCGAATCGTGCTCGATGGCCGAAACGATTACACGACCGCGCTTGCGATCGCGCTGACGAGCGCCCTCGGCAAGACCGAGAAGCGCCAGCTGGTTGGCTTCGGTGCCGCCGTTAGTCAGTACAATCTCGGACGGGCGGACGCGCGCGCCAAAGCTGCGGGCGATCTCGCGACGTGCAACCTCCAGACGCGCGGCAGCCTTGCGGCCGAGCGAATGCAGCGAGTTGGGGTTGACGCCGGCAAGCTCGCTGTCGTCGTACTCGCGCTGCGCAAGGAGCGCCTCGGCGCGCATGGGCGTCGAGGCGGCATAGTCAAGATTCACGGGTATGCGGTTTTGACCTGCGGTCATAAGGGTTTATGCCTCCTGTGCGGCCTCGTTGCCCAGCTTCTGCAGCAGCGCAACCTCGGCAGCGGGATCTTCGGACTTAAATACGGCGGAGCCGGCCACGAGCACGTTGGCGCCGGCCTTGACGACCTCGGCGATGTTCTTGGAAGAGATACCGCCGTCGACCTCGATCAGGGGCGACACGCCGTGGCGCTCGCACATGGCCTTGAGCTCGTGAAGCTTTGCGATGGTGCCCGGGATAAAGCTCTGGCCGCCAAAGCCCGGGTTCACACTCATGAGCAGCACCATATCGACGACGTCGATGATGCTCTCGAGCACGCACACGGGGGTGGCGGGGTTGAGCACCACGCCGGCCTTGACGCCGCGCTGCTGCAGATGCGTGAGCGTGCGGTGCAGGTGCGTGGAAGCCTCGTAGTGCACGGTGATCATGTCGGCACCGGCGTCGGCGTACCAATCGACCGTCTCGTCGGGGTTCGACACCATGAGGTGCGCGTCGACCGGTACATCGGTGGAGCGCTTGACGGCCTTAAGGATGTCAACGCCAAAGGTGAGGTTGCCGGTAAAGTGACCGTCCATAACGTCGAAGTGCACGTAGTCGGCACCGACGATCTTGTCGAGTTCGCCCTTGAGGTTGGCCATGTCGGCCGAGAGGACGGACGGAGCGATTTTAATGGAACCCATGGTAGTAGCCTTTCTGCGCTAGTCGGTGAGTCCGTAGAACTCTTGAGAAGGGACGCGGTCGGTGAGAATCTCGAGCGCCCTATCCAAAGTAACACCGTTGTAGAGCGTTTGCTCCACGGCAAAGGTGAGCGGAATGTCTACGCCCAGTGAACGGGCAAGCTCGCTGACGCTGCGGGCTGCGACGGCGCCCTCGACCACCATATGCGTACGCGTCTGGTACTCGTCGAGCGACACGCCGTGGGCAAACTCGTAGCCAAAGGTGCGGTTGCGCGAATGCTCGGAGGTGCAGGTGGCAATGAGGTCGCCCATGCCGGCAAGTCCCATGCAGGTCATGGCCTGGCCGCCGCGGGCGTGCACCAGACGGCTGATCTCGGCCAGGCCGCGCGTCATGATGAGGGCGAGCGTGTTGTCGCCCGCGCCCGAGCCGGCGGAGATGCCGCACACGATGGCGATGACATTTTTCATGGCGCCGCAAACCTCGACGCCGGTCATGTCCTGTGACAGGTAGATGCGGAAGGCCGTGGATAGGAGCAGGTCCTTAAAGGTCTCCCCTACCTGCGGATCTTCGCTGGCGATAACGGCGGCAGAAAGCCCGCCGCGGCAGATCTCCTCGGCATGGTTGGGGCCCGAAAGCGCCGCCACACGCGTCTCGTTGCCGATCTCGCTGGCGATGACCTCGCTCATGAGCAGGCCGGACTCGGGCTCGATGCCCTTAGTGAGGCAGAGCACTGGGGCGTCGTCCGCGATGAACGGCGCCGCCTGATGGCACACGTCGCGCAAGTGCGTGGAGGGCACGGCAAAGATGATCGCATCGGCACCCTCGAGCGCCTGGGCGAGCTCGGTCGTTGCCACCACGTTGTCCGGCAACTCGTATCCCACCAGATAGCGCGGGTTGCGGTGCTCGCCGTTAATGCCGGCGGCCGTCTGCTCGCTGTGGGCCCACATGGTCACGCGCTCGGCTCGCGCGGCGGCAAGGCCGGCGACGGCGGTTCCCCAGGAGCCGGAGCCAATCAGCGCAACATTCATGACTCTCTCCTACTTATCGTCGGGCTCGGTGACGCGCTTGGTAAACGAGAGCTTGGACTCCTTACCGGCCATGAGCTTTTGGATATTCGAGCGATGGGCCCACACCACGGTGATGCCGATCATCGCCATGCATAACTTGAGGCCCAGGCTGCTGTACGGAAAGACCGCGCAAGCAGCGATAGGAAGTCCGATGGCCGCGGCAAGCGAACCCACTGACACATACTTGGTGATGGCGACGGCTACGATAAACATGCCCAGCAGCGACAGGCCAATAGGCCAGTACCAGGCGAGGATGACTCCCAAGCCCACGGCGATACCCTTGCCTCCGTGAAAGTTGAGGTAGGGCGAGAAGATGTGCCCCCACACCGCTGCCAGGCAAATGACACCGAGCATCCAGTCGCCGGGGGCTCCGGGCGCCATGATGTTCGGCGGAAATCCATAGCCCACGCTCGCGATGAACGGACGGGCGATGACAACGCAGATGGCGCCCTTAAGGCAGTCGAGCAGCAGCGTGAGCGCGGCCACCTTGGGGCCGGCTACGCGCAGGGCGTTGGTGGTGCCGATGTTGCCGGAGCCCGCCTTGCGAATGTCGGTGTGGTTAAACACGCGGCCCAAGATCAGGCCAAACGGAATCGCTCCGATAAAGAACGAGACCACGGCGCAGATGGCGGTCAGCAGAATCGGATTATGCATCCTTTTGCTCCTTCTTCCTAAAGAAGAGTCGAATGGGCGTGCCAGCAAAATCGAAGGTCGAGCGCATGCGGTTCTCCACGTAGCGCTGGTAGGTGTCGTTGATCAAGTCGCTGTGGTTGACGAAGAACGTAAACGTCGGTGGGTTGACGCCCGTCTGGGTCACGTAGTGCATGCGCAGGCGGCGCTTGCCGTCCACCACGGTGTGGCCAAACTCGCGCAGGTCGGTGAGGAACGTATTGAGGCGCGAGGTGCTGATCTTTTGCGAGCGCGTCTTTTCGGCGGCGTCGACCATCGCCCAGATTTTCTCGACGCTGCGGCCAGTGAGGGCAGAGATGCGCAGGTACTGGGCCCAGGGAGCCATGACGCCCAGACGGCGGTCGATGGTCTCCATGCAGGCCTCGCGCTTACGGTCGTCGTCGAGCAGATCCCACTTGTTGAGCAGCACAACGATGGCGCAGCCGCGCTCGATGGCAAGACCCATGACCTTCTGGTCCTGTTCGGTAACGCCCACGGAGGCGTCGACGACGAGCAGCGCCACGTCGGCGCGGTCGATGGCGCGCAGGCCGCGGACCATCGAGTAGTACTCGATGTTCTCGTACACGGTGCTCTTCTTGCGGATGCCCGCGGTGTCGACCATGCGGTAGTGCTTGCCGTTGCGCTCCACGACGGTGTCGATGGCGTCGCGCGTGGTGCCGGCAATGTTGGACACGATAGAGCGGTCGGCGCCCAGGATGCGGTTGAACAGCGAGGACTTACCGGCGTTGGGGCGGCCGATGATGGCCACGTTCAGCGCATCGGGGAACTCAGCGGCGACCTCGTCCTCTTCCTCCGGAAGCAGGGCCACGATATCGTCGAGCAGGTCGCCCGTGCCGTGGCCATGCAGGGCCGAGAGGGGCGTGGGCTCACCGATGCCGAGCGAATAGAACTCCCAGATGCTGTCGTTCTCGCGTTCGGGGTTGTCGAGCTTGTTCACCAGCAGAAAGACCGGCTTGTCGCAGCGCTTGAGCATGCGAGCGACCGACTCGTCCTCCTCGGTGACGCCGGTGCGGCCGTCGACCACAAACAGGATGACGGCGGCTTCCTCGGCGGCGGCGAGGGCCTGGTCGCGGATAGACGTGGCAAAGACGTCGTCGCTCTTGAGCGGCTCGATACCGCCCGTGTCGACGATGGTGAACTCGCGGCCGTTCCAATCGGCCGTGTGATACGAGCGGTCGCGAGTAACGCCGCGGGACTCATGGACGATGGCGTCCGAGGTCTGGGCCAGGCGGTTAACGAGCGTGGACTTGCCCACGTTGGGGCGTCCGACGACGGCGACGATAGGTTTCATCTGCACTCCTTTAATGGGTAGGGTCAGTGGAAATGTTAGAGTCCGCGGGCACAATGCCAAGGATATGCTCCAGGGTATCGAGCAGCTCATGCGGCATGGTCGATACCACATGGACCTCGGCGCCGCGACTGGTAAGGCTTGCGAGTAAATCGTCACGATGATACTCGTCAAGCGTCATGCCGTCAGCGTTGAACATGAGCTTAGGCACAAAGAGCATAACCCCCGACAGATCTTGGGGCAGCTGCTCCAGAATGTCACACGCGACGATGAGGCCGGTTACGTCCACGTTGCCACCAAAGTAGCGGTTTTTGATGGCCGTGACAGTGCCGGCGAGACCATGCGGCGACTCCACAAAGCGCGCCACGGTGTCGCGCGCGCTGGCGCCGGAGAGGCACAGCAGGTGCTGGCTGCGGGCGGCGATGGCCTCGCGGACGCGGGCCAGTCGCTCGGCATCGGTAGCCAGCACGTCGTCGGTCTCGTCTAGATACGAGCGGATCATGCCGATGCCGTCGTAGTACTGCGGGTAACCGTCGTAAAAGTCTGCCTCGGGAGGATCGATGCCGGCGTCCAGATAGAACTCGTCGCTCATCTGGAAGGTGTGGCGGCCAAAGCGCTCGAAGGCACGGTCCTGGTAGGGACGGATCATGGCAATGGTCTCGCGCGCTAGCTCGGGCTTGTCGCTGTAGGAACAGCTAAAACGGTTCTGATGCTTGGTAAAGCCGAGCGGCACGATGCCCAGGCTTGTGATTTGCTCGTGCTCCTCGCAAAAGCGCAGGGTCTTTTCCAGCTCCTCGCCGTCGTTCATGCCGGGGCACAGCACAATCTGCGCATGAATCTCGATGCCGGCGGCCATGATTGCCTCGAGCACGTCCATGCCACGTTGGGCGTTGCGGCCCATCATGCGGCGGCGGACGTCGGGGCTCACGGCGTGGACCGACACGTTCATGGGGCTCATGTTGCGTTGGATGACGTTTTGCACGTCCTCGTCGGAGAGGTTCGTGAGCGTGACAAAGTTGCCCTGCAAAAAGCTCAGGCGGTAGTCGTCATCGCGAATATAGAGCGTGGAGCGGCCGCCCTTGGGCAGCATGGTCATAAAGCAGAACACGCAGGCGTTGACGCAGGTACGCATGCCGTCGAAGATGGGGCCATCGAACTCCAAACCCCAATCCTCGCCGGGAAAGCGGTCGAGCTCGACGGGGGCGACGGTGCCGTCGCGCGGGTCGAAAACCTCGAGGTCGACGGTATCATCGTCGGCCTCCCAGAGCCACACGATCATGTCGGTGAGCGCCTCGCCGTTGACCGTGAGCACGCGCATGCCCGGCTCGATACCCACATCCCACGCGGGCGATTCGGGACGCACGTTCTTTACGAGCGCGCCCTCACCCGGCTCGGGGTCGCGGCTGCGCCCGTAATCGGCCACCTCGGCGGCATATGCGGGTACGGTCTGGTCCATGGTTAGCGGCAAAGCTCCTTGATGCGCGCGACGGCGCGCTCGATGTGTTCTTGCGGGGTGGAGGCTCCGGCAGTGATGCCGATGTGGTGAGCGTCGGTAAACCACGCGGCCTGGAGCTCGGAAGCTTCCTCGATGTGATGCGTGTGCTCGCAGGCGACTGCGCAAATCTGAGCCAGGCGGCGGGTATTGCCCGAGTTCTTGCCGCCCACGACGACCATGCAGTCGCAGCGGTTGGCAAGTGTGGCTGCTGCCTGTTGGCGTTCGCTCGTGGCGGCGCAGATGGTGTTGATCACACGCAGCTCCTGCACGCGCGGGGTGATACTCGCCACGACCTCGGCGAGGTTCTGCGCGGTCTGGGTGGTCTGCACGACGAGACCCACCTTGCCCTTGAGCGACAAGGCGTTGGCGTCGGCGGCACAGCTCACGACCTGCGCGTCATTACCGGCGTGGCCCAGGATGCCCTCGACCTCGGGGTGGCCCGGCTCGCCCACGACGATCACGCGGTAGCCTTCGCGTACCAGGCGCTCGGCGGCCACGTGGACCTTCTTGACGTAAGGGCAGGTGGCGTCGACGACGTTAAGGTCACGCTCGCGAGCGGCATCGATCACCTGCGGCACCACGCCGTGGGCGCGGATGATCACGGTGCCCGATGCGGCGTCGTCCAGGGTCTCTGCCAGACCAACGCCTGCCTCAGCAAGCTCGCGCACCACGATGGGGTTATGGATGAGCGGACCCAAGGTATGGACCTGATTGCACTCCCCTGCCTGCGGCGCAGCGGCCAGCGCCATATCGAGTGCACGCTGTACGCCGTAGCAAGTGCCGGCGTGGGCGGCGATCTCGATGGTAGGCGCGGTTGCCTGGTCGGACGCGGTCACGGCAGTGTTCGTCACGTTCTCGCTCATGGCTAGAACCTGCCCGGATGCTCGGCGCACAGCTCGTCTCGCATGGCGTAGACGCGGTTCATGGCCTCGGACTCAAACCAAGTCAGGCGCTCCGTACGCTTAAGCCCGGCCGGCGCGTCCGAAAGCGCGACGGCCTTGCCGGCACGAATCCAGCACTTCTTGGGACGCATGAGCTTTTTGCCTGCGGGCGTGATGTCGGACCAGCCGCAGATGGCGAGCGGGTTGACGGGCGCCTTGCCCATCTGAGCGATGAGCGCAAAGCCGCCGTGGACCTCTGGCTTGATCTCGCGCGAGCGGATGCGCGTGCCCTCGGGGAAGATCAGGACGTCCTCGCCGCGCTGCAGCGCATGCTGGGCGGCGCGCAGGCACTTCATATCGGCAGTACCGCGCTCCACGGGGATGCCGCCAACGCGGCTAAAAGCCCAGCGCACAATCTTGCTCTTGGCGAACTCGGACTTAAAGATAGGGCGAATGCGGCGGCCGCCAAAGAACAGCGCCGTCTCCACGGCCAAGAGCTCAGCCATCGAGGTGTGGTTGCAGATGACCACGCTGCCGCGGCCTTCCTGGCGCTCAAACAGCAGGTCGGCGTCCTCGACCTTCCAACGCCACATGAGCTTGGAGAAGGCCCACAGAATAGCCATGACCACCACGACGGTGCCGCGGATGAGCGCCGGGAACTCGGCGTAGGGGGCGTTGTAGTAATCCTCGGGCGTCTGTTTAAACAGGCGCATGGGCTACCTCCTTTGGTTGATGAGGTCCTCGATAATGCGGACGACCTCATCGATGGTGTGGGCGGTGGAGTCGACGTGCACGGCGTCCGGGGCGGGCACGAGCGGGGCGACCTCGCGGCTGCTGTCAAGCTTGTCGCGCTGCTTGAGGGCGTCGAGGGTCTCGTCGACTTCGGCCTCGAGTTGCGCGGGCGTGAGCGGCTGGGCGTCGTTTTGGTGACGCTGCAGCACGCGGCGGCGGGCGCGCTCGCGCGGGTCGGCGGTCAGGAAGACCTTGACCTGCGCGTTGGGGAACACGACGGTTCCGATGTCGCGACCCTCGGCCACGATATCGCGGTCCTCGGCGGCGCGGCGCTGGTGGATGAGCATGGCGGCGCGCACGCCCGGATAGGCCGATACCTTGGACACGTTGGCGTCGACCTGCGGGGTGCGGATGGCGGCCGAAGCGTCCTGGCCGTCAATGGTCAGGCGCGTGTCCTCGCCGGTACCGTTGGTAAAGCGAATCTCGATCTGCTCGGCGAGGGCGTCGATAGCCGCCTCGTCGTCCAGATCGATGCCGCGGTCGAGCGCGGCGAAGGTGACGGCGCGATACATGGCGCCCGTGTCGAGCTTATTAAAGCCCAGCTGGCGGGCGATTTCCTTGGCGATGGTGGACTTGCCGGAACCGGCGGGGCCGTCGATGGCGACGATCATGCAATGCTTCCTTTCGATGGTTGACGTGCTGGTATGGTTCGCGGGTGCTGGGGCGCGGCGGGTTGCCTAGCCTGTGTAGCGCTCGCGGTAGGTGTTGCGCTTGGGTGCGGAGCCGTGGCTGCCGTGGTGACGCGTGCGGCTGGCGGGCGTGTCTTGGGGCTTGCCGCCGTTGCTCTTGGCGCTCGCCTGCTTGGGCGGGATGCCGCCGGCCTTGAGGATCTGCACCTCGCGGTCGGTGAGCTCGCGCCACGAGCCCTTGGCCACGCCCTCGAGCTCAAGGCCGGCAAAGTTGCAGCGATGCAGGCGGATTACCGGATGGTGGATCTTGCTCAGCATGCGCTTGACCTGGTTCTTGCGCCCCTCGCGGATGATGATCTCCACGGCGGTGGTACCGGGCTTGACGCCTTGTGGAGCCACGGCCACGGCCTCGCGCGCGTTGATGACGCGGCAGATTGCCGGCTGGCACAGGCCGTCGTCGAGCTCGATGCCACGGCGGAGCGGGTCTAGATCGTGGTCGGACAGCTGGCCGTCAACGAGTGCCTGGTAGGTCTTATAGACATGCTTGCTGGGGTGCAGCAGGTCCTGCGACAGGTCGCCGTCGGTGGTAAAGAGCAAAAGGCCTGTGGTGTCGCGGTCCAGGCGGCCCACCGGGAAAAGTCCCGGAAAGCGGCCGCGGGGGACCAGGTCGGCCACGCAAGGGCGCTCCTGAGGGTCGCTCATGGTGGTGAGGTAGCCCGTCGGCTTATAGAGCATCAGGTACACGGCGCCCTGGTTGAGCTTGACGGGCATGCCATCGACCTCGATATGGTCGCAGTCGACGTCGACCTTGGTGCCCAGCTCGGTCGCGACCTCGCCGTTGACGGTCACGCGGCCGGCGGTCATTAGGTCCTCCGAGCCACGGCGGCTCGCCACGCCCGCGCGCGCCAAAAAGCGCTGCAGGCGCATGGTGTGCGGATAGACGGGCTGTGCGTCGGTTGCGGGTACTGCGTTGCCCATGGCGCGCGTCTCCCCTACTTCGTTAGTCCTCGTCATGCAAATCCTCCGAGGTCTCGTCGACGACCAGGGTTTCCAAGTCCTCGACTGCCTCAACATCTTCAACATCGGTATCGAGCAGTTCGCGCTCTTCGTCCAGGTCCTCGGCCTGCTCCTCGAGCGTGGACTGAATGCTGCGGCCGCTCAGGCGCTCGCGGATAAACTGGCGCGATTGCTCGTCGGGGGCAAACTGCTCCAGATCGGGCAGGTCGCGGGTGGAGCGCAGACCGAACTTTTCCAAGAAGGCGTTGGTCGTGCCGTAGATGATCGCCTGACCGCGCTGGGGGTCGCGGCCGAGCTCGCGCACCAGACCCTTGTCGACGAGCGACGCGATGACGCCGTCGGAGTTGACGCCGCGGATGCCCTTGACCACCTCGCGCGTCACGGGCTGGTGGTATGCGATGACGGCCAGGGTTTCGAGCGCCGCCTGCGACAGCTTTTGCGTGTCCCAGCTCAGCACGTAGGCCTCGACCACGTCATGGTAGGCGGGATGCGTGAACAGGCGCCAGCCGCCGGCGACCTCGCGCAGCTGAAAGCCGCGGTTGGCCTCCTCGTACTCAACCTTGAGCTCGGCGAGCAGCGACGCGCACTCGCCGGGGGCGATATCCAGCGCGCCTGCCAGCGCGGGCGCGCTCACCGGGTCGCTCGACACCAGCAGCAGCGCCTCGAGGGCGCCTTTGAGGCTGTTTGCCTCCAGCGTTGAAAGGGTTGACATGGTTGCCGCTCCTATTCGGTGAGCTCGGGGCCCTCGCCGGGCACGTATGCCTCGGCGCCCTCGACGCGGTTGATTTGAATGGTTCCAAAGATCTCGTCCTGGCTCAGCGTGAGCGAGCCGCGCTTGGCGAGCTCGAGCATGGCCAGAAAGGTAACGACGAGCTGCTCGGTGGTGGCATCGCCGTCCAACAGCTCGCGGAAGGTGCAGGTTTGGTGCGCCATGGTAAAGCGGTCGACTGAGGCCACGGTCAGGTCGAGCGGCACGCGATGCGGTGCCACGTGCTCGGCCTCCAGCAAGAAGGTCTGTCGCTTGCCGTCCAGGTCGGCACAGATGACGGCCAGACCGCGCAGGGTGATGCCGGCCAGGTAGTCGGGCATGAGCCCCAGGAACTCGGGGTCGGGGCCGGCCACACGCGGGTGCATGCGGCTTTCGGCCTGCATGCGGGCACCGAGGGCCGCAGCCGCGCCTTTAAACTGCTTGTAGGCGATCAGGCGCTGGATCAGGACCTCGCGTAGGGCGTCGCCGTCGAGCGTGCTGAGCTCCTCAAGGTCTTCGTCGAGCTCGTTATCGTCGTCATCAGCTTTGCGCGGGGCTTCCTGCGGCACCAGCGAGGCGGCCTTGATGTCCAAAAGGGTTGCCGCGACCAGCAAAAAGTCGCTCGCCACGTCCAGGTCCAACGCCTCGATGCGCTCGGCCTCGGCAAGGTACTGCTCGGCCACCTCGCTGATGGAGATAGCGCCGATATCAACTTTTTGGCGGGTAACCAGCTGCAGCAGCAGGTCGAACGGTCCGCTGTAGACCTGCGTCGACACGCGATACGACATCTTCGACCTCCTTTGACGGCGCCTTCGCGGCGCGGTTTGGGTGCATGTTTCGACCGTTTTGCACGGTCGAACTGTAAGTTTACCTTAGATGCCGGCGATTGCGAAGTTGAGCAGCTGCTCGGCAAGCGGATACACGGTAACGTCGAAATAACGGCCGATCACGTCGATGCCGGTCCACATGGGCAGCAGGTACAGCACCAGGATGAGGATGGGCATGGCGTATTGCTGCAGGCGGTAGTAGTTGGCGAGCGCCTTGCCCTTGAGGAAGGGCACGATGATCGACGAGCCGTCGAGCGGCGGGATCGGGATGAGGTTGAAGAACGCGAGTGACAGGTTGACTACGATGAACGTGGCGCCGAAGTTCATGATCTGCGATGCCACGGCAAAGGACATGCTGGTGTAGAGGTTGCCATAGGTCAGGCGCATGAGGGCGGCAGCAAGACACGCGAGTGCGATGTTCGATGCGGGGCCGGCTACGCTCACCAGGACCTCGTCGCGCTTGGGGTGCTTGAGGTTGTTGAGGTAGACGGGCACAGGTTTGGCAAAGGCGAATACGGGACCGCCGGCGGCAAGCATAAGCAGCGGCAGGATGATGGTGCCAAACGGGTCGATATGGTTGAGCGGGTTGAGCGACACGCGGCCGCGCGAACTCGCCGTCTTATCGCCGAGCGCCCAGGCCGCGGCGGCGTGAGCGCTCTCGTGGATCACGATGCCCACGATGACGGCGACGGCACTGGCGAGCAGGTTCATGATGTAGCTGCTGGACATGGCGCTCCCCTAGCGGACGCGGCGCGAAGCGCGCGTGAGCAGGTAGTCAATTACAAACAGGATCACAGCGACGATGGCGTAATCCAGGCGGAAGACGCCGCCAAAGGGCGAGGTGATGACGCCGTAGCCGGCGATGGCGCTCGGCAGCGCGCGAGAAAGCTCGACGACAAAGCCGACAATCTGCAGCTTGGCGGTGAGGCCACTAAAGCACAGCAGCACAGTCATCGCGCTCATAAAGATGCCGCAGATGCGACAGGCGATGGCGATGATGCTCATCGCCACGGCAGCGGCCTTACGAGAGTTCACGCGCGGTCTCCTCTTCGATCTGGGTGGAAAGCTCCAGCCATTCGTCCTCGAGCTTGGGTAGCTCTTGCTTAAGGCCGTTATATTCCCCCAGCGCGGCGTTGAACTTGTCTTGATCGGCATAAAGCTCTTCGCTTGCCATCAATTCCATAAGCTCGTCATAGCGGGCGCGCTTTTTATCGAGCTCCGTCTCGATCTTCTTGAGCTGGTTGCGCACGCCCTTGAGCTTTTTGTTGAGCGCGGCGCGGGCCTGGGCCTCGGCGCGCTTTTGCTCCTTGGTCTTTTTGCCCTCGGCAGGCTTGGAAGCAGCGGCGGGCGTATCGGGCTGGGCTGCGGTGACCTTGGCGGACTTGGCCGTGGCCGGAGCACTCTCCCCTGCCGCCTCGGCAGCGGCGCGGGCTGCCAGGTCCTCCCGCTTGTAGAGGTAGTAGTCGTAGTCGCCGTCATAGACCGTGACCTTGCCGTCGCGGATGTCGATCACGCGGTTGGCAACGGCGCGCACCAGGTGCTCGTCGTGGCTGATCAGCACGATGGTGCCGGGGAAGTTTTGCAGGGCGTTTTCGAGCATGTCCACCGAGTCGATGTCTAGGTGGTTGGTGGGCTCGTCCAGGCACAGGAGCGCCTCGGGGGCCACGAGCATCTTGGCGAGCGCCAGACGCGCCTTTTCTCCGCCGGAGAGGACGCGTACCTGCTTCTCGATGGAATCGTTGTCACTAAACAGGAAGGCGCCCAGCAGGCTGCGCTGCTGCGGCACGGTCCACTTGGGCGTGACGGTGTCGATCTCTTGCAGGACGGTGTTGGACTCGGTCATGCCCTCGAGCGCGTGCTGGGCGTAATAGGCCACGCCCACGTTGGTGCCCAGGTCGCGGGTGCCGGTGGTGGGCGGCTCCAGGCCGGCGAGGATCTTCATGAGCGTGGACTTGCCGGCACCGTTGGGGCCGACGAGCGCCACATGCTCGCCGCGGTAGAGCTTGAGGTCGATGTCGCTGTAGATGTGCTTGTCGCCGTAGGACTTGGACACACCCTCGAGGCCCACGACCATATCGCCGGAGCGCGGTGGGTCGGGGAACTTAAAGTCGATGTGCTTGTGGCCCTCGGGCAGGATGACGAGCTCCTTTTTGATCTGCTCGATCTTGCGGATGCGCTCTTGGGCCTGGGCGGCCTTGGTGGGCTTGTAGCGGAACTTGTCGACGAAGACCTGCATGTGGGCGATGTCGCGCTCCTGGGCGGCGCGCTTGGCGCGCATCTGCTCAAGGTTGTCCTCGCGCTGCTTGAGGTAGCTGCTGTAGTTGCCGGTGTAAGTGGTCACGCGACGGTTTTCGAGCGCGGCGACGTGGTCGACGCAGGCGTCCATAAAGGCGCGGTCGTGGCTGACGATGAGGACGGCGCCGTCGTAGTTGGCGATAAAGCCGCGCAGCCACTGGACACTTTCGAGATCCAGGTGGTTGGTGGGCTCGTCCAGCAGCAGTAGATCGGGGTGGCGCAGGAAGAGCTTGGCGAGCGCGATGCGCATCTGCCAGCCGCCCGAGAACTCGGAGCACGGGCGCTCAAAGTCGGTGACCTTAAAGCCAAGGCCGGACAGGATCTTGCGGGCGTTGCTCTCGAGCTCGTAGCCGCCCAGGCGCTCAAAGCGGTCCTGGACCTGGCCGTACTCGTTAAGGAGCGCGTCGACGTCCTTGCCCTGCTCGGAGAGCTCGGTGATCTGGGCCTGCAGCTCGTTAGCGCGCTCGCCCATGCGGCGGATTTCCTTGGCGGCGGCCATGACCTCGGCGAGGATGGCGGTGTCCTTGTGCTCCAGATTAGTTTCCTGCTCTAGGTAGCCCACCTGGCAGTCCTTGGCGTACTGGACCTGGCCGGCGTCTGGGCTGTCGATGCCCATGATGATCTTGAGCATGGTGGTTTTGCCGGCGCCGTTGGGTCCCACGAGCGCGAAGCGCTCGCCGGGGTTGATCTGGAAGGACGCGCCACTAAAGAGGACGCGTGCGCCGAAGCTTTTTTCGATCTTGTCGACCAGGAGGATCATGCTGCCGCCTTTGACCTTGTGTGCCTATATGAAAAAAGGCCCCAACTTGCGTTGGAGCCTCATTCAATGCTCGGGTGGAGACGAGGGGGATCGAACCCCTGACCTCTTGACTGCCAGTCAAGCGCTCTCCCAGCTGAGCTACGCCCCCGTGCGAAGAAGTACTATACGGGAACTCGGACCACGATGCAAGGACAATTTTGGAAAAATTTTCGCGAGTGTCGGCGCGCACGGGACCGCGCCAGCCCGCGGGGCGCCTGGCCCCCGCACGGCCCGTACGCCGGCCGACTTGGCGCGTGGAACACGACGCGCCCCGTTCAACAGGGTTTTCCGTGCGCCGCCAGTCCCATTATCGGGTCCGATTGCGAAGCGCCCCTCCCCAGCGCCTCAGAACCATGCCGGTTTACTACGATAAATCAGGAATGTCCAACCGCGCACGCCTTTTCGTGCAACCGGCGGGCTACCTACCTGCGGTTTTGCAAACGGAGAACACACGGTGCTCGGGGGTCGCCGATTCGTCGTAGTAAACCTGCATGGTTTTGAAATGGCATCAGGTTGATTTCACGCAAAAGTGTGTTGGAGCCCTGAATTAAAGGCCTTAAATTTTTAGATCGCGTCTTTTCTGCGACGCGCCTAGAATTGCTGTTGGTTAGCATCGGACTTGATCTTGCGTTGTGCGACTTGCTCGTGCATGGTAGTATTTCACGTCGTGAAGCGAAGAAATTAGGTCTGAGTTGCCTTTGTTAGAATTGCATTCACCGTTCATAAGGGCTCTTGGCGCAACGGTTAGCGCAGGGGACTCATAATCCCTGGGTTCTGGGTTCGAATCCCGGAGGGCCCACCAGAGAGTTTTAAGGCCGGGCATTACGCCTGGCCTCTTTGTTATTGGCGCTGCGGACTAGCTTTGCCATCCACAGACGTAAAGTTATTAACATTCATATTCATGATTAACAATGGATATGTAGCCAAGATGCTGCCCAGCCAACAGATGTGTAAATCGATTGATATGAAAATAGGCCCCAACTTGCGTTGGAGCCTCATTCAATGCTCGGGTGGAGACGAGGGGGATCGAACCCCTGACCTCTTGACTGCCAGTCAAGCGCTCTCCCAGCTGAGCTACGCCCCCGTGCGAAGAAGTACTATACGGTAACTCCCCAGCCGATGCAAGGACAATTTTGAACAATTTTGCGGCGCGTGGAACGGGTGTGGGGCCGAAAGGACCCACGATGCCCGATCCATCCTGTCGCTTCAAAAACAGATCGGTTTACTACGCTGATTCCCGGATTTCCGACCTCTCGCTTACTTTCGCATAACGGGTAGGCGATCTACCTGCGGTTTTACGAGCGGCGAATTCGGTGTGCTCAGCCACCCTCAATCCAACGTAGTAAACCGGCATGGTTTTAAAATGGCACTTAATTACTAACAGCATATAAAGTATTAAAATTGCTCACATTGAAATTATTACTTACCAATACCAAGCCAATTGCACAGAACGTTGGCCCGCAATCTGGTTTCAGCGCATCTCATCGCCTCGGTTTTTGGTTTGTAGCACAACTCCAATCGCTCACACACACTGTGAATGATGGCATCAAGCTGATCGTGATCATTGAGCATGTCATGGGTTACAAGAAATACGTCGTATCCCATGCTTTGCAATGCTGTCATTCGGGTGGCATCGTGGTCAAGCACAGCGCCCGATCCATGAATAACCTCACCCTGAAGTTCGATAATCACGGCCTTCATTGTTATTGGGTTTACGATGACGATATCGCCGTAACAGATTTTCTGACCTGCGATTATCCGAGCTGAATTTGACAGCGGTGTTAGGTCGTTGACGAATATGTTTTTAAACTCCGCTCCGCCGGCACGCCTCGGATGACTTAGCAACATGATTCCAGCAACTTCTAGCGGGGATGCAGCAATACCCATTACCTGCTGTGCGGCTTCGCAGAATTGCTTTCCCCACATCTCGCCCTTAACCTTCGCCGCAAATCTATGTAATTCTTCTATTTCAATAAGAGGCCTTCTCATCCAAAGCGATGTGCCCTTTCCGTTAGTTTTATTTCCGAATCCGTCATCCCGCTGTCCACTTTGATCATTCTCGCTGTCCTTCTGGTGCACCCGAGCATAGACTCGCTTCCATGGGGCCTCGTCTTGGGTTTCGTCTAGTTCAAACAGACTTTCTGTGGTGTACTGCTCTTCTTCTGATTTTGCCTGCTCAAGTGCCATGTCAACCGCGGGCGATGGTTTAAAAACCGAGAACCATCCGCAAAATTCGTACATAGCCAGAACCAGATCGCATGAAGAAACGCTTCGAGTCATGGTGAATAGCGTATTAAGAGGGTCTGTGACGCTAAAGCCCATGCCCGTGTCGATGGAAACCTTCTCCGTATAGGCGTTGTTCCATCGGATGGTCCGTCTTGTCTTGGAATGCAGGTTGCTTCGTGTTGATGCTGCTGTGATGACTGGCGTCTTGAGAACTTCGGTTACAAAAGGGGCTTGGGATAGAGCTCGCCAGCCATCTTCGGAGCTAGGTAAGCGCGGGTAGAGGTCGCGCACCTGCGGTGGGCAGCGCCAATAGTGGAATGCAGTGTTTGCGCAGACGATTTCGTCCATTTGCGCCTCCCCTGGTTTCGGCCGCGGGCCGTGCGGATTGCGGGCATGGCCGATTATCTACTGGGGCATCATGCGGGTAAGTACGGGAAGCTGACCAAACACTGACCAAAAGCTTGACGCAATTCGTTGAAAAGCCGCCATAGGCATGAACGAGCTGGTACAAGCTGTGAGCCTGCGGTCTCTGTCTCCACAATTGCACATAGATTACGCAGGGAATTCAATGAATGAACGCAGACGAATTTTTCAAAACGCGCAATGACGACACCTAAGGTGAACTGCGTAACATATAACGCCTTAGGTAACTTCGCTTCGATTTTAGTGTCAAAAAGAAAAAGGCCAGAGGCTTAACACCTCTGACCTGAGCTTTAGATGGTGGGCGATACAAGATTCGAACTTGTGACCCCATCCGTGTGAAGGATATGCTCTACCCCTGAGCCAATCGCCCGTCGCCTTTCGGCAAAAGAGATACTAACATAGCCGTGCGCGGTTTACCAAGAACTTTTTGCCCTCGATTATAAATTCGTGCGCGTAAGTCAAGCCAAAGCAGCCAAGTCACCCAACAAACCAGAAGGTAAAAAGCCCTTTATCGCTTTATCCACGAGGTCTCGGGCCGGCAAATAAGTCGCGCGGTGTTGTAGGCCATGTCGAGCGTAAGGCAGGTGCGCGCGGCATAGAAGCCATCCTCGTGCTGGATGGCTAGCGCCAGCTCGGGCTTGTTGACGGTCAGGTACAGCGGCAGCAGTAGCTAGATCCGGCCGCCGTAGAACTGCGCACCCGCTAGCACGGACTCGACGCGTCCGAGCTTGAGCGCAGCCCGGTCCACTGCGGTGTCGGTCGTATAACAGCGTCCGATCGTCATGAGCATGCTATGCAGGCTCATGACGGCCGCGGCCATGGTCCCGAGCGATCTAGAATCATCGAGCACCAACGACGCGACCGCCATCATGAGTTCTCCAAGAGCCTGAGTGCGTTGGGCATGTCCGCAATAGTTGACTGAATGGCTTCGTCGATCAAGGCGATGCTGTCCAGATCATCGGGTAAAGTACGGGGTGCTTTCGGCACGATAGGGTCGGTTGCGTCTGCTGTACAGTTGTCAAAAGTCATGCTTTCAGGATAATTGCTGCAACAACTATCAGGGCATGTCGTTGCATTTAACGTTTTCATCACGCCGTCCTTCTGCTGACTGAATACGAGCGTTTAACCCGGGCATTTCGACCATGCAACCTAAATTGATATTCTTGAGGCAATCAATCATCGCTGTCCAAGCGTCTAGATGTCAGGTCGAAAACCTTGACCTTGTCCCTTGCGCCTATTGCGATGATTTGAACTACTTCGACGTGCCCGTCGCGGATGCGATAAATTACGCGAATGCCATCAGTACGAAACTTAAGTTCCCTACAACCTGCAAGAAGACCCGAAAGCGGCTTGCCAATTTCATCGGCCCGAAGTGCAAGGCGCGCAATACCTTTGTCCGCCATAGCGCGAACCGAGCCATCGAGTGACAGATACTCTTTCTCGGCAGTCTTGTCGTAAAACTCAACCTTAAACCTAGCCACGCTCACTCGAACAGCTCCTCGTCGGAAATGGGATCGGTTGCCTCGGCTTCTAGCATGGCCTCGAACCTCTCACGTCCCACGGTATCGGAGAACGGAATGCCCTTGCGATTCGAATCAGTGTCGCCCTGCGCGAGCCTTGCAGCGGCTATAGCGTGCAGGCGCTCCTCTCGGAGCTGTTCGAGTTCGACCGCCATCGCTTCGAACTCGTCGAAGCCAACGATAACAGTATCGATGCCATCGTTCCTGTCTGAGACAAATTGCGGTTCTCTTCGAGCGCGACGTCTCGCTTCGCCAAAATTTTTGCTTGCCTGCGTCGAAGTCAGCACCTGTTCGCGTCCGAAAACGAGTTTCTTGTCTATCACGGCAACCATAGCAACCTCCTTTAAAATCTGTCTCTAATACGTATTATTGTTTAATTTAAATACGTACGTAAAGAAAAGTTAAACAGCAATATTCTTACTATTGATTGTTTCGGACGAACAGGGTTTCGAATCGTACTCCAGAGCAACCGGTTGCCTGACAGGGTCTTCGATGGCGCAGTTTAGGGTCTTTGCGAGCGCCAATGCCGAAGAGAGCGAGGCACGGCGTAGGTCGAGTCGGATCTGCTCGTAGAGCTGTATAGCGCGAAGTAAACCCCCGATTGGGTGGCGAGCTATTTTTGCGTTAGACCGGCTGGGCTTTCCCGTGGCTATTAACGCATCCCCATCGCGGATGGCCTTTAGGTTCTCAACGTTGAGTACAACGGGAGGATCAGATAGCAGGATGATATTCGCAAACTCATCGTCCCGCACATGTTGCTTCATAGATGCGCACCTCATCTTGCTTGATACTTTTGCGGAAGGGCAGGCGCATGTGCTCTGGTGGGTTGGTGACGATATCAACCTTTCGCCCAAGTTCCCTCTCGAGCTCATGGGAGAGTTCGTAAAGCGTGCCGAACGTCATGGTGTTGCCGCAGACTAGGCGCAAGTCAATATCGCTATTGGGCGTTTGCTCGCCTCGGGCAAACGAGCCAAATAAATAGGCTTCTCTGACGTCGTATTGAGCCAGCACGCGGGATACCGCGGATGATATGTAATCAAATGAAATCATGTCTCAATTGGGCGATTAACAGTAGAACGTCCGAGGGCCAGCGTCGAAACCGCCGGTCTGGCTTTTTGCCGTTCTGCAAGCTCGAAGATAAACGGAGCGTTTGATCTAACGAACTCGGTCAAAAAAATCCAGATCGTCGGCAGTAAATCCCTCGAAGTTGAACCACTTGACCGTAGGCAAGTAGCATTCAACGTGGTCAAAGCTAAAATCAACCGGACGCTCGACGGCTACACGAACGGCCCCGTCATCTCTTGTCTCTGAGTAGGCAAACTGAGTGCCGTCATTAAGCTGAACATAGCTCCATAACATGACTACCTCCTTAGTGTATATATCCGAGTATTAAGAGCAGACTAGATGGTTTGGATGTTCTTTTTAGAAGGAGTTTGTCAAAAAGACATTTTTAGAATTCATGCAGACTCTCCGAAAAAGAAAATGCCTCCAACCCAAAGAGATTGAAGGCATCTTCTCAGTGGGCTTTCTTTTGATTCCGTTGGTCACGCCCTACGACCAATTTCTGATTTTAAGTATGTTCAGGTAATGAAGGAAATGAGTGAGATTTCGAAAATGAGTTTGGCAGAATTAGGCAGAGTCAAATAACGAATGCCTCGTGTTATTTCTTACCCTTTGTTCGGAAGCAGAAGCTTGGTATATATCTGGAAGACAGTAAGAAGAAATAGGTCTTCCATGGTCTCGATTCTCTCGCCATCGAAACCGCCGGGGCACCCGTAGTACCTATTGTTGGCCTCGTCACCAGAGCCGTAGGTTGCCGCGTAGAATGCAGCGGTCGACGCGAATCGGCAGGCCTCTATCTCGAGGCTCGATTCGAATTGATAGTCATTTTTTAGATAGGAAATGGGGGCGAAGGAAGCGCCCCTCGATTCGAAGGCCTCGGAAAGGACCTTACGGATAAGGTAATCGTACCCCGGGGTACAGCTATCAGGGGGCAGGAACGAAGAGTCCAGGCACTCGGGAAGAAGGTTAACCCGAGGTTCTGGCAGTCTCTCCCCCGCATACCTTTCGAGGCTGTGAAGCACGTATTTCCCATCATCATAAAGAACAGATTCATCTTTTGGGAAGCGGTCACGGAGGACGGCTTCGACTGCGGCGATGCAACGGACGAACAGGTCATCCTCTCCCCTGACCCGCAAGTCAAGACTGCAGTATTTAAGAATCAGATTCTGCACCTCCGGCACTAGGCAGCAGAATTCCCAATACATCTTACGTGAATAATGGAAAAGATCATTGTGCATGGCGGCAACGGCGCAAAGCGGAATCAGGCCTCTGTCGGCGTAATGCTTCGAGATGAACTCAATCGCTCGTGCCTTATTCCCTTCGGCGTGCCTACGCTCATCCCTCTCGTCCTGACGACGTTCGAATACTTCCATGCGCTTGCTCTGATATATTTGTATAAAGGCGATAACAATTGTCGCAGCTAAAGAAGATACCAAGCATATAAATTCAGGCATCGTGCTTCTCTCCAATAGAATTCTTACACAAAATCCAGTAATCACGCGATCCAATTATTGAGCATTTTTACGCATAGGGCGTTTGCTTTGATCGGAGCCATTTCATTATGAGCTTGTGCGAGTCTAACGGAATATTGGTGAGCTTATGAGGCTGGTTAGATCAGGCCATCTTTCGTCGACGAATCGGCGTCATCTGACAATGCAAGAGGAGAACGTTGATACATATACACCATCGTTTAAGCTCACTGGATTAGTTCTTGATAAGATGCGAAGAATAGCAGCAAGGAGATGATTGTATGGTTCGGCGAATCTCTAAATCGGAAATTGCCGGCGTACTTGAGCAGTGGCGTGTCGGGTCATTAATCAAATTTGTGACGCAGAGAGTTTATGCGGAACAACTTATCCAGGGAATCCCCTACCTGCAGGCGATTGATGAATTTAGATCAAAAGAGGCGGGAGATGGAAGGTCTGATGCCTACGAGGGTCTCCTTACAAGTTTTATGTCTGTTGGTTCAAGTCGTGCAATTTACTGCATGACGGCACTTGAAGATTCGAATTATCAATTCTTCCTACAGAGTAAGGATGGGCGGCGCATTAGAGACGAATTTTCAAATAGAGGCGCTGCAGTTTTGATTAAGGATCCTGTCGAGTTTTTGCTTCGATTTCAGGAAGCGGAACCTGAAGGTATCAATTTTGGACTGGTTTCTTATGACGGAGACATATTTGAGCCCAAGGTGGCGTTATCCAACTTTAAGCAGGCAGCCAGTGAAGTTACTTTCCACAAGAATCGTGCATATGAATATCAACATGAGTTTCGAATCGTCACTGGCCACGACTGCGATATCGACTTTAAACAGGAGGACAGGGATGGTGTAACGCACAACGTGTTCAACGGTTACATTCCCTATCAGGGTTTGAGACTTGGCTCCCTTGATGACATTGCTGAATTGCTTACCTTTCAGTGAGCGTCTATCGACAACGTTAAAAGGCGCGAGTTGAATTATGTATAACTTATAAGGGCGGAGGATCCAGCATGAGCAAGAACAAAAGCGACCAGAACGCGCACGAAGAGCAAGTGTTCAATGATGTTCTTAATCTATCAATGGCCTCGGGTGGTTACAAGAAGAAAGCTGCCTTGAAGGTGAGTGGATCTATTAACGCAGGCAGCGAGTGCCCTGATATTGTTATTACCCGCGAAAATGGATCCATTGTTGGTTTGGAGCATTTTAGAATCGACCATAACATCAAACATGGTCGAAACGCTCAATCAAAATCTGCTGAGCTCACATCGGTAATGAAAGCTGACTATGAAAAGCTGGTGCCAAGGCTAAAAGCCGACGACGTATCGTCGGAGGAAATGGCGAGTTTAGTCGCAAACTATGTCTCAGTGGCCAAATATCATCAAAGCTGTGCATGTTGCGATGATTTGACGCGCTCCCTTGATGCTCGATTGTTTGGTGGAAAAACAGGTCATGCTCGCAAATTACCTAAATACCGCAATCACCTTACTGAACTTAGCGGTGATGGTGGACGCATTGAATTGGGCTATTTAATTGAAATTCATTCAGATTTTCAGGGATTATTCATTCACGATGGAACAAGAGTGGCCCGCCTCGACAGTGGACAATGCCCACTTTATGCGGAAATTTACGATCTCCTTTTCAAGGCATCTTGCGAGGTCGATTGGATCCTAATAGGTTTTTACCCATGCCTGACTGACCAGATTGCGAATGCCGCCATCATAGATTGTCGTAACAATATGTTTAAGGAGAGCTGCCGCAGGCAGCGTCTTAAAAGAACGGAATATTTAGGTCTAGGTAAAACGGAACCCTTTCTCAAACAAAGCAGAGTCGGAGAAACAGAAATTGAGCTTTGCGCAGATAAGGTAAATATCAAAATCGAAAACCCCGCTGAAGGGATTTCCCCTGAGCTCCTATTTTGCACTGCGATAAATGATGCTGCAAGAGCATTAAATCTTGATAGAAGCGGCGAAACGTATACAACAACTATTTCTGTTCAACTGATTTACGAACTCGTGCGGATGAGGAGTAAGAAGATACGAGGCATCGTAAGAATCTATGACGTTATGCGGCTGCTTGCAGAGATTGAGCCAGCTATGTTGAAAAGGGAAATTGACAGTTTTGGTGAACGGTATAACATTTCCGAAACACCAGACTTTTGCTTATAGACAATCCGTGATGTCACTAAGAAGCCAGCTCACACAGCCCACCAATGAGCCCGGTTTAATATTTGCCCGCTTTAGCACCGCCGAATATTGCGAGGCAACTCTGCTGGTCTTTCACTTGGGCACCAAGGTCGACATAGATCCCGGTGCCCTTTCGTTGCCCTCAGTCCAATCTGCGACAATATTGATTGATTGTCTCACTCATGTGGATCTGGGTCGCATGTCACGATTCAGCCCATGGTCGCGTCCATATGGCCTCTGCCTTCGATAATTGGGCGCCTATAAACAAACAAGCAAATAGCTATACCTTGTGGATGTCCCTTTCTTCCAAATGGTAGCTATTTCAGCAGCGATATGCGGCGGCCAAGAGCACTGTCCCCAGTAGGAAAAGCGCTACGGACGCGACGACCCAGTTGTTGTCGCCGGTCTTGGGGAGTGCCGCTGTTGTCACAGTGGCAGCCTTGGGCTTGGGGACTTTGACGACTGTGGTCTTGGTTACTGTCGTTGTTGTCTTGGTTGTTGTGGCCGCGGGTCTCATCGAGGGATTTGCCGTGGGCACTGTGGTGGGCTCTCCAGCGGCGGGGCTTGCATCGGCGGGGGGCTTGTCCGCGCTATCGCCAGTCACCTCGCCCCTGTCGGTCTCCCCCGCCGGAGGCGTGGCGACATCGGGCACAACCACCACATGCGGTGCCATCGCACCGGAGGCATCCAACACGCCGCTAGCACCAAAGGCCCCGTCGGCAGGCGTCACAAACCGTGCGGACACAAGCGACCCGCCCGTGCACGCTACGCCGCTATCGGCACCGGTCGCATCGAGCCGCGAGGCGTCGACGGAAAGCCGGCAGCCAACCGCACCGTCGCCAAGGCCCGCGTCCTGCAGATACACGCCGTAGGCGCGCACGCCCGCTCCGTACCCGGCGCCCGCGGCAACGACGCGCCCGCCGCCGCGCACGGCCATGTCGCCGGCGATCACACCGGCGACCGCCTCGTCCGTGATATCGGCCCCGTCTGCCCGGGCATCGACGGTGCATCCGTCCACCACGAGCGCCTGCGAGACGTGGATCCCGCACTGCGAGCCCGTCGCCGTCAGGGTCCCGGCGCCGCGAAGCGTCAGGTTGCCCCACACCTCCATGCCGCACAGCGTGATGTCCGCATCGGGCGCATGCGACTCCGTCACGGAGTTCTGCCCGGCAAGCGTCAGCACCAGGTCGCCGTCGGCGCCGATGGCCTCGCCCGCGTAGCCGTTAAGCTCTAGGTGGTCGGCATCGGTCCAGGCCCAGCCGGGGCCCGACACGCCCGGCTCGTAGTACGTCGCGTCCGCGATGATGAGGCTCTCCGCGCCCGCAGCATAAGAAGGCCCACCCAGCAAAACGCATAGGCAGGCCATGGCAACAATCGCAATGTAATGACGGCTGGTGTAGGACTCGGCAGCAAACATACCCGCTCCGATCTTCGCAGAGCCAATAGAATGTGTACCAGAAAATGCCCTGGTAGCAGCAATTAATAGTTTAGCGAGATCAATGCGGGAGCAAAGAGAAATCGTGTGGGCAATGTCCACAATTAGGTGTAAATCGCTTTGCCAGTCGGTGAAAGGAGGGATCAACGGATTAGATATCCATCTTATTAAAGTCGATGGAATATCCCATGGACTTGAGTTCTTTCAAGAGGCCGAACTCCCAACTGTCTGTTCCGGTATAAACGACGCCCTGTAGATCGGAGGGAATCTCGATACCTTTGTCAACAAGAATTGCAACGTTTTCCCTGCCAAGCCGACCAATAAAGTATCCGGCTTCAAATACAACATTTTGTCTAGCCCTGGGCTTTTCCGACTGTTCTGCCTGGGCTCTTCCTTCGTCGTCCGCCGTAAAAAGGCATACCGCTCCTGCTGCATCGCCTTCAATTTCCAGCTTTTCGATGATTGTCTTGCCCTGATTTGACTGCTCGTTTAGGACAACCGCCGTCAGGCCCTGCCTTTCGATGATTCTCGCGACCCTTTCTCTAAGCTCTCCGTTGTGACCATGAACGATAAATACCTTCGAATAATCTCCAACATTTGCAGTCGATCCGGTTTCCCCTTCGTCTGAAAACTCATCAAGGTATGTCTCCAGCACAGCTTTTGCACTGCGCAGGCCGTCCGCACAGGCTTCAACGAAAGCCGAGTCGGGCGTACCGGAGGTGAAGAAAGACAACGAGTAGCTGATTTTGTTAAAGCTTTTAAATTCGTAGCTGTCTTTTCCAAATCGCCTAATTAAAAGCCTGTCCGCCCTTGTCTTCCATGCTTTAAAGTCAGGCGAACTAGAGCTGATGTATTTCTTTGAAAGTTCGTCTGCTGTTTCGCACAACTGCTGCAAAATTTCAAAATCAGACATTAAGCCTTCTTTCTATAACCAATAACGGAGCTAAGAAGCATCTTATTCCAATGAGCGGCCAAATCTCTTTACTGTTTCCTCGGTGCCCCTATCGGAGATGGACTTGCCCAGTGCGAACTCAATAGCGTCCAGCAAAGCCATGACGCGAGCTTTGAAATAGGCATCAAAGTCATCATTAATGAACGCATCCCAGTCAATGAGATTCGATTCGATGACGGAGTTCACAGTGTTCGATGTCAGCTTTCTTAACGAATTTCGCTGAGTAGACGCTGGGGGCCGCGCCTCCAATTTCTGTGCCCGAATAGGAGTACGAGCACGTCGGTCAAGATGCATTCGGTGGTCAACATGGCGGGATCTATCTGCGAGCGGAAAACAAGCGGCGCTGCTAATGGTAGCGCCGCTCGCATCATCAAAGAAGAATCGTTATCGATTGTCTCTGGGACTTTTCGTTCAAAACCAGAGCATGTCGACTACTGCTTATCGAAGTACATCCACCCTACAGGCTGCATTAGATCGTAATAATCGACGGGCGTTTTGAAGCGAATCCTGCCCAAATAACCACGCTTTTCAGCAACCAACTGCATCTGTCTGCGTCACGGCAAACTCTTTGAATTGGCGTTGCGGCAAGTTTGTCTTAAGAAAATAAGGCTGTTAAGACAAACCCATTTTGACGTTTACGTAACGTCGACCATCGATCAAGCCGTATTATTCGGAGTTAGAATTATCGCCCCACGACGCTGAGCCGGTGACCATCCAATGATTTTTGGCATCGATATAGACATCGCCAATCTGATTGTCCAAGCATTCATCGGACTCGTTACCTTGGTGGCCTTGATTGTCGCATTCTGGCAAGGCAGCCAGAGCAAAAGGAACAGGGAGGACGACATCAAGCGGTATCAGCCATCCCGCATATCGGCATGGTACGAAGGGGGTCGAAACCGTACCGGTCAGCCCGAGGACAATCGATTCGTCTGGCAGTTCGTCGTGCTTCGAAACGAAAGCGAGTCCCCCGTCTACGGCGCAATCGTCACCTGCGTCGGGATTAGCGGAGCCGGCCCCTCTTTCAAAGGAGAGGACAACCGCCCCGTTTTTCCCAACCGCGTCTGCGTCGGCACGCTTCCTCCTGGAGCATGGTACATATGGCTCCCGACGGAAGGGCACGGAATGGGAGTACGCACGGCGCCCGAAACGGCTTTCACCGACGCAAACGGAACATCGTGGGTTCGGCGAGGCAACGGAAGGCTCGAGGAGATTCCTATGGAGCCGGCCTCGTTCTACAGGCTGTCCCTCCCCTTGCCCTGGCGCGGATGCGAAAAGCTGACCGAGTAGCCCCTTGGCATCGTCGCTTCAAGCATTGGGTTTTCCGAACTGAGACGCGACCTTCTCCAGCCGTTCCGGATAACGGGAAAGTCAGAAACACTCGGGTCTACGGGGCGGGATCGCGAGGGCGACTCCGCCCTATTTTTCCGATGCACCCATGAATTGATGCGAGATCGGCATCGTTTCCTCGAAGCGCTTACTTACAGATCTATGTTGGACCATTTGCATGACTCCAAGTAGATATTAAAAAACCCGTTGCCGGAACAAGCCGGTAACAGGCTCACTTTGCTACAACGCTATAAAGAGTGCCAATATCGAAAGTCAATTTATAATCCTACAGCGATGTGAATTCACGATCGGACCTCGCATCGATGCACCGGGGCCGCTGTTCGTGACCAAGCCCGACCATGACGGCGAGGCGGTCGACGAGTTCAACGAACCGCGTTCGGGCATAAAGTTCAATTTGGTAATCGGTGAGATCCTGGCATAGGAGGCATGGATGGAAGTGAGGTCGATGTTGAGCGAAGACGGCCGAATCATCAGGGTGGACAACCCGTGGTGGTCGTTTTACATCGATACCAAGCTGGCCCCGGAGCTTGATAAGCACAGGTGCGGGAAATGGATGTTCTTCTTCAATGATATTGAGTTCGTAGAGGAGGTCTGCCGTGAAGCGGCTCTCGGTACGGTGGTTGCTGAATGCAAGCACAGCTCCTGCGAGACCCTCGCGAAGGGCAGGCGCGGTGTCGCGTGCTTCTATTTGAATATGGACGACGACGAAGCGCATCGCCGCGTGATCGCATTCATGTTGGAACAAGACCTGATTCGGAGAACGAAGTCGGGAAAGCTGTTCAACATCGGCTTCAAGCTTGATGATCAGACGCGAGCGAGAGAATATGAGGCCGCTTTCAAGGCGCAGATCAGACTTGGCGACTTTATCGACCTTGAGTCTGGCGAGTTTCTTTAGCAATCCCGCTGTGATGCTACGTTAATTTACTGGTTATGATTCACAACTATCGGACGTTATATTTCTGGTTGGGGCCGGTGGTCAAATCGATCCCAACCAATGGTTTTACAAACGATAAAGAGCGGTCTCCAGCTACTTATTTACCATTCTCGACAAGATAATCGAAGTCAATAAGTTGAAGTTGCTCTACGAACTTCTCCAAATACGAGACGACTTCCTCGTCGTTCACGAATAGCGGCCTGTCCTGCGTCAGTCCGCCTGATTTGTCCTGCGGATAGCGGAGACTGATGCCGTTGTCATCGATGTCGGCAATGGCATTTACAAAAGCACCCATGTTCTTGATGGTTCTATTGTCTTCACGGCACTTTTGCTTCGGAAACCTCGAGAGCAAGGAATTCCACAGGTTTCTAAGGCTGTGGTCTTTCTTAGGCTTAGCCCCACATTTTTTATCGCCCTCTTGATTGAAAGCTCAATACAGTGCCTTGTGAGGAACATCACCGGAATCGCGTAGGAATGCTCCAGGAACACATACATGCCCGGCCTGTCGGTCGCTCTCCTCCCGGCGGCCGCAAGCTCCTTGGCGGCATTGAGGAAGGATTTAATGAATTCATCGTCGAACCTGTCGGCTTTAAGTTCGTCTTTCACTAGGGCAGACGAGTCCAACAGCGTGAAATACCTTAAAGTGGGGTCATCAAGGCCATCCATCTGAGGCTTCATGACCTGTTGATCCTTGTATTTAGGGAAAACATGGTCATTGAACATGCTATCCATCAGAGAATCTCTCCTGTCTTCGCGTTCATCCTCGCCCCCGACCTCGGGTTGGTGAAATCGTATACGGCCTCGCTATCATGGTCGGGCTCGATCACGAACAGCGGCCCGACACGAGCACGTCGGCCAAGATGCGTTCGGTGGTCAACATGACGGGGCCTATCTGCGTACGGAACATAAAAGAAGCGGCGCTGCTAATGGTAGCGCCGCCTGCATCATCAAAGAAGAATCGTTATCGATCGCCTCGGGGACTCTTCGTTCAAAACCAGAGTGTGTCGATTACCATTCATCGAAGTCCATCCACTCCACAGGCAGCATCAGACCGTAATAATCGACGGGCGTTTTGAATCGAATCCTGCCCAAATGACCGTCGCTCTTCCGCACCCAACTGCGTCCGTAGCGATCGGTGAAAGCCACCTCGCAGCCGAGGGCCTTATGCATCGAGCAATCGAGATGCCCGATACACCTCACGGTTTTGCCCGGAGCAACGGACGAGAGTAGAACTCTGCAGCCACACCCCTCGACGTCCCTCCCGTCTTGAGGCCCGGCACCTTGGACGAGCGCGGCAGTGAGGATAACTTGGTAAACGACGTCGTTGCTATTGTTCATCACTTCTAGTCCGAACTGCGGCCCGAAATCAACCCTGCACCTGCCAACCGTGGCCGTCTCCCCCTCGGGCATCCTGACCACACGGGCACAGATGGCCGAGGCCTGGCTCCGCGCGGCCGCCCGGCGGCCCCGTATCAGCGTGACAATCCACTGGAGGAGAGTGAGCGCCAACGAGAGGAAAGCAACAGCCGTGCCGAAATCGATTTGACCGTTGAAACTAATTACAACGCTATCTGGGAACATTTGGTCAACCCATCCGCCAGCGCCGCCGCTTCAAGGAGAGGCTTCCGGTCAACGGGCCCCACTTGGCGAACGGCTCGCTTCTCCCGTCGCACATCCCGCATTCTGGCCGCAGGCCTCTCGTGAATCCATGGGTAAAAGAGCACGCGGTAGCGCTCGTAAAACCCTTCTCCAGGCATATCATCATCGGAGCGCACGATATCACAGTCCCCTTCCTCTACAGATTCCGCCTTATGGAGACCCTACACCAACAATCGCGACACTACCTTCGCCATCGGCTCGTCGGCGTCCAAGCGCCACCTCCAATCAATCTCGCCCCGCCGCGAAAAGCAGGAAGCCGACCCGAAGGACGGCTCCCCAGTGTCCCGTGCGGCGGAGGATGACCGCACGGCTATGTTCCTAGACGTGTCGCCATGCCGAGGGCCGCCCCGGAGGACGGCCCTCGGCATGGCGTTCGGGCTACAGCCCGATGAGCCCCCTGAGTCCAGGGTGGGAGAGCGCCATCATCGCAGCCATGATGACCACGAGGACGACGTCTGCGGCGATCAGACAGTTCCTCGGCCATTTTCCCAGCTCGACATTCCGATGGTTGAAGGACATCTTCCAGATGAAGACCAGCAGGATGCAGACCGTGTTGATGAGCACGAAGCCCACGAGCGCGGCGAGGAGCACGATGGCGCGTATGCCGCCGTCGATGCCGAGCGCGCCCATCGCGGAGGTCGAGAACCCGACGCCGCCGTTGAAGGCGAGCACGACCGCCGCGAACACGCCGAGGATCGCGATGTACTCCATCCTCGTCTTGTCGAGGCGCTCGTCGAACTCCCTTTCCAGCTCTGCGCGTTTCTGGTCCGCCTCGTCCCTTTCCGCTTTCACTTCGGCGATTGCCGCTTTGAATGTGCGCATGGCCTGCTGCTGTTCGATGTCGTGGCTCAGCCTCGTCTTTTCCAGGTCGATGTGGTCGGCGAGTTTGAGGACACTTTTCGCCTGGTCACAAAATCCATGTTTCGTCAGGTTGTCATGGATGATGCGAATGTTCTCGGCGAGGCAGTTGACCGAATAGGGGACCCCTTCGTCCAAGTCCCCAGGGGACTGCCCGAGTGCATTGAATACCAGGTCGCAGATGTCGGCATATCTATGGCGATAGGGCTCGCTCCCCCCATATAGCTTTACGAAGAAGTTCGAGGCTCGGCGGATGTCATCCTGGGAGAGCACCGCAGCATCATCCGTGCTGGCGAGGGATTCGAGCATGTCGCGGAGAGCCTTGCGTTTCTCTGCGTCGTCGCTGCCTGCGTTTATTGGGGGAACTTTCAGGGGTGGCTTCGAAAGAGTCCCAATCTTGCTGGTGAGCAGAGAGAGGGCCCTTTCGAAGTTTTCGGCCGCCTTTGCGTAGTCTTGCTCGGTCACTCAGAGACCTCGCTAGCGCACTGCATGATCAATTCATTTGGGATGATTCCCTTGTGTAGGCGCTTCTGGTTGTAGATGACGTCCCACGGAGACCCCTCGGCGTGTGAGATCCTGACGAGCTCCCATGGGGATTTCTCGGCGAGCATGTCCACCCCCGCATCCAGAAACGGGCGGATGGAATCATTTATCTCGGTGTCGAACTCGCGTTTTATCGGGAAGCCGCCGCAGTCAGAGAACTTAACGTAGACATCTCTGATGACCGGGCCGTAGGGCCATGCCTCAAACTGGTCGGCGAATAGCAGCTCGCCGGTCTCGCTCGCGTGTATGACTTGCAGGAAGTAAAGAATCTTCTGGAGCTGAAGATTGCTGATTGGCGTGTCGTGGCGATATCGCCTGCTGACGGCGTACTCGGCGATTTCCATCGCACAGTACTCTGTCCCGATTTGGACTTTCATCTGTTTCCTCCTTTTCCAAATCATACCAGTGATGTGCTTCCCATCTGCGCTTATCGTGATAAAAGCATCTCAGCTCGCCCGGACAAAAAACGGACGGTCCCTCCAGCGGGGGTTCCGGTCTCGGACGCGCCCCCTAGTCCTCCACGGCCCCAGCACCAGGGCGAACGGCACGTGCAGCAGGAACGCCATGAGCACGAGCGCCGTGACCGCAATGCCCAACGCCCATTTCACGTCTTCGCCAATCACTTCATCTCCTTCCGCTCGAACCTGCAGAAGCGCGCACATGCGCCCAAGGTCGCTACCGTGTATCTCGCGATCACCACATCCCTCGCTAATGGCGCGCGTGGCCCTGCAGTCGGCGAGCCCGGACTCGAGCTCCCAGATGACCATCGAGCAGACCGAGGGGTTCTGCCCCAAGGCGGCCGAGGTGCTCAAAGAGGCCGAGATCGACGCTCTGGCCTACCTCGACTTCCCCTACGAGCACCACGTGAGACTTCGCACCAACAACGTGCAGGAGCGCGCCAACCGCGCGCCCAAGCGCCGCAGCCGCGTGGTGCAGGTGTTCCCCAACAGAAAGTCGCCCATCGGGATGATGAGAGCGATGTTCTCCGAGAAGGACGAGGACTGGGCGGGCCTCTGCTGGTTCGACGACGACTCCATCGGCAGGGCTGTGGAGGGCGCCAAGGACCAACACACCGAAGCACGCCTACGGGGGCACCGCCGCCGAGCACGCGGCCAGGACCATCGGGCTCGGTGTGGCCGACAGCCCCGTTCCCGGCGGGGAGGCGGTGTGACATTAGCTAGAATGACGGCATTCTAGGTGGTTCTCGGTTCCTTGGGCAGCCTTCGGCCACCCTCGAGAGCAGAGACCTACATCAACATTTGCGAGACTATCATACTGTTGATGAGCGAATGGAGGCTTGCGATGCGTAAGTCAGCAAGATACTTGGGGCGGGATGTTGGGCTTAATGCTGAGGAGATGAATGTCTGGCTGAAGGAAGAAGGATACCTCGAAGGCGAACCTGGAGATTATAGGGTCACCGAGAAGGGGCATCCCTATGCCACGCAGAGGCATAGGGAAACTGGAAGCCCAAATCATGCTGGCTATGTTGCCACGTAATGGGAAGAGGAGATTCTCGATGAAATGGGGCCGCTTTCCTCAGAACGCAGACGCGAGCTTTCCGATTCAGTTGCAGCCAATCGCGCCGAAAAGAAAAGGCAGAGAGAAGAATTGGAGGCATCGCTTGCGGCAAATGGCGACTATAGTATTGATGACGGCCAGCGCAATGGAGATGATGCCTCCAATCCGAACGGCGGCAAGGTGGCAGCTGCTGCGATTGCCGTAATTGCCGTCGGCTATCTGGTGGCGAAAGGTGCTCAGGTGGCAAAGCCTCATGTCGAAAAATGGTGGCGTGAGACCGCGCGCCCAAAGATTGTCGAGACAAAGAAAAACGTTATGACGAAGTTCAAGGGTGTATTCGGCGAGCAGGGCGAAGAGGCTGACCCCAAGACAACGGAGAAGACGGCAAATTAACCTTTAGCGCCTTTCGATGGTGGGGAAAAGCTGGACGCTGCGTTCTCACCCATGCAAGAGTCGTCCATCATCGCGTACCCCACCGTGTCAATCGAGTGGTCGTTGCCGACGGGGGATGTCGTCAAGCCACGTCCCGTCTCGGTCGCTGTCGAACTTCTTGAGCCTGGACTCCTCGTGCGCCAGCGGACAGCGCACCTGGTCGTTGCAGATTTCGCGCAGCCCTGCCAGCCACTCCTAGGAGAGCCGCTTCGTGTTGCTCTTGCGCGCGGGCCTCGCCCGCAGCCCCGCCTCGCGCCGCCACATGCCATCGGCTGCTTGCCTTCGGGCATCTCGTCGCAACCGATCAACTCGTCGTGCAGGCATGCGCCCCCCGCCGGGCGTGTCCGCGTAGGCGAACAGCTGGGCGAATAGCATCACCACAGTATTTATGGCGGGGAAGGCCGCGAGCAAAGGCGTAAGAAATGCAACCCACGACGCACAACGCTCCACCAACTAACCGTTATTCAGGGACACGTTCGGCCAACTGCGCCCTAAATAAAACGGGGGTCCCGAGCACTAGTCCGGGACCCCCGTTGTTTCGTATGAGCTGTTACCTCTACTGCCCCTGCGCGCGGTAACGGGTCTCGGTTGCCTCCTTGGCGGGGCGCCACCAGGACTCGTTCTCCACGTACCAGTCGATCGTCTGCTTGAGCCCCTCGGCGAAGTCGGTGTGGGCCGGCCTCCAGCCCAGCTCGCGCTGGAGTTTCGTGCTGTCGATGGCGTAGCGGCGGTCGTGTCCGGGGCGGTCTGCGACCCAGTCGAAGTCCTCGGGGTCGCGGCCCATGGCCGTGAGGATCATGCGCAGGACCGTGATATTGTCCCTCTCGCCGTCGGCCCCGATGAGGTAGGTCTCCCCCATCCGGCCCTTGGTGAGGATGTCCCAGACGGCCGAGGAGTGGTCCTCGGTGTGGATCCAGTCGCGGACGTTCTCGCCGCGGCCGTAGAGCTTGGGGCGGACGCCGTCGATGATGTTCGTGATCTGCCTGGGGATGAACTTCTCCACGTGCTGGTAGGGGCCGTAGTTGTTGGAGCAGTTGGAGATCGTTGTCCGTAGGCCGTAGGTGCGGGTCCATGCGCGCACGAGCATGTCGGAGCTGGCCTTGGTCGAGCTGTACGGCGAAGAAGGCTTATAGGGCGTCTCCTCGGTGAACTTGGCGGGGTCGTCGAGCGCGAGGTCGCCGTAGACCTCGTCGGTGGAGACGTGGTGGTAGCGGACGCCGTACTTCCTCACGGCCTCCAGCAGGCGGAAGGTTCCCTCGACATTGGTGCGCAGGAAGGGCTCCGGGTCGGCGATGGAGTTGTCGTTGTGGCTCTCGGCGGCGTAGTGCACGATGGCATCGTGGCCGGGGACGATTTCATCGTGCAGCGCGGCGTCGCAGATGTCGCCCACGACGAGCTCCACGCGGTCGGAGGGAAGCCCGGCGATGTTCTCGGGGTTGCCGGCGTAGGTGAGCTTGTCCAGGACGGTGACGTGCACCCCGGGGTGGTTGTCCACGACGTAGTGCACGAAGTTGCTGCCGATGAAGCCGCAGCCGCCCGTGACGATGATGTTCTTGGGTTCAAAAATGTCTGTCATATTTACCTCCTCATTGCCTCGCTGGCCACATTCAAAAGATACTTGCCATATGCGGTCTTCTTCAGCGCTTCGCCCAGTTCATATAACTGTGTATAGTCGATAAATCCGCGACGATAGGCGATTTCTTCCAAGCATGCGATGTAATATCCCTGGCGGCTCTGGACAGCCTCCACGTACTCGGCAGCCTTCAAAAGACCTTCGGGCGTGCCCGTATCCAGCCACGCCATGCCTCGGCCCATCAGCTCGACCGACAGTTGACCTTTATCTAGATAGGCGTTGTTGATGCTCGTAATCTCCAGCTCGCCGCGTGCGCTCGGTTTAACGTTTGCCGCGATGTCGGAAACTTGCCCATCATAGAAGTACAGCCCTGGTACTGCATAGTTCGACTTTGGGGCCTCGGGCTTTTCCTCAATGCCGACAACCCGATGATTCTGGTCGAACTCCACCACGCCAAAGGCGCTTGCGTCTTGCACGGGATACCCGAAAACAACGGCCCCGCCGCGACCTTCCACTCTCTCTTTTGCGCGCGTAAGCAAGCGAGTGAGGTCTTGGCCATGGAACATGTTGTCACCCAGAACCAGCGCACACGGCTCGCCGGCAAGAAAGTCGCGCCCGATAGTAAAAGCCTCTGCCAGACCGCGAGGCACGGCCTGCTCGGCGTATTCTAGTCGCATTCCCAACTCGGAGCCATCGCCGAGAAGCTCCCTGAACGCCGGTAGGTCACGCGGTGTCGAGATGACAAGCACTTCGCGTATGCCCGCCAGCATCAACACGGACAAAGGGTAGTACACCAACGGTTTATCGTAGATCGGCAGCAGCTGCTTGCTCATCGCCTTGGTTATAGGATGCAGACGAGTACCCGACCCGCCCGCGAGGATTATGCCTTTCATATCCCCTATCATCCTTTCAATAGCCAGCCTATTACGAAGTGGTCAAACTAAAGGTAATTAAATAATTTACAGCTTCCTCCTAAGAGCTTCACTTCCCAGCCAGAACCCATCCCTTGAACAGCCTCAGATCTTCGGCCGTCGTGATCTTGATGTTCGCGGTCGAGCCCTTCGAGAACCATACACGCTCCCCCATCGCGAACATCAGGCTCGTGGTGTGCGGCTCCACCTTGTCCAGAAGGCCGCGGCGGGCGCCCTCCTCGTAGACCCACTTGGCGTATCCGTAGCGCAGCGCCTGCGGGGAGTTCAGGCACATAACCTCGTCGCGGTCCACGAACCCGCTCGTTCCCTCGCCGTCGCCCGGGGTCGCGGCCAGGTACACCTGGCTGTGCGCGGGGCTGGCGTTGCCGTGCAGCCTGCAGACGCGTATCGCGTCGGAGATCACCTCGTCGGAGACGAACGGGCTGGCGCCGTAGTGGACGAGCACCTGGTCGTCGTCGGAGATCTCGCCCTCGAGCTTCCTGAGGCCGCTGATGACGGAGTCCTGGAACTCCCTGCCGCCCTCGGCCACCCAGCGGACCTTGTCGAAGCCGCCGGCGTCGCAGATGGCGCGCAGCTCGTCCTCGTAGCCCTTGCGGCAGACCACCTCTATCGCGTCGACCTCGGGGTGGTTCTGGAACCTCTCAATGGTGTAGGACAGCACGGGGCGCCCCAGGACCTCTATGAACTGCTTGGGCACGTCGGCGCCCACCCGGGTGCCGCGGCCGCCGGCTAGTATCATCGCTATGTTCATCGTCTACTTTCCCTCGTACATCTCGAGCGCCAGCGGCAGGTAGTGGTTGAGCGTCCTCCAGCTCCGCAGCATGAAGAAACCGTCTTCGCCAAGCGTGTCCTTGAATAGACACCAGCACATCCAATACCAAGAGCTCAGTGCGAACACGCCGTAGGCGTGACGCTTTTCCTCAAGGCTCAGCCCGCGCCCAAAGTAAAGTTCCAAAATCTCGTCGCCCTTATCGTGCGAGAGCCCATCGCGTACCACCATTGCCGCAAGATCGTTCATCGGGTCGTTCATGCCCGCATATTCCCAGTCGATCATGCACAGCCCCTCGTCGCCGACAATCCAGTTAACAGCGTATGTATCGTTGTGGCAGAGTACCTTCGGCCACTCGTCGAGCTCCACGTGGTGCCAAACCCGGCCCAGGCGGCGCCTCAGGCCGGCGAGGCGCCCCACGGCCTCACCTTTCCTCGGGGAGGCGAGCTCGAGCAGGCGGTCGCCCTCGGAGAGGAGGTCGACCGCGAGCGCGCAGGAGGCGCCGCTCTCGTGGAACGCGCGGATCTGCCCCACGCCTGCCGCGAGGTCCACGGGGTTCTCGTAGTCGAAGGAACGCGACGAGGGCACGAAGCGCGAGAGCTTCCAGCCCTCGGGGCTGATGTCGATGACGGAGGGGTCGATGCCCAGCTCCATCGCCGTGCGCTCGGCAACCACCTCGGCGTCGCGGTCGACCAGGGCGGAAGAGCTCACGCCCGGGTGCCTGTAGACGTACTTCTCGTGCCTGAGGTGGAACGAGAACGAGACGTTCGTCAGGCCCGCGTTCAGCGGCTTGATGTGGGTTATCTCTTCGGGTTCGCACGAGAGCAGGCTGCAGATGTTGGCGATTGCGGCGGGGCTCACGTTCGCGAGCACGCCGTCCTCGCCGAGCTCCTCCATGCTGTCGAACTCGAGCATGCCCTCGGGGGCGGCGGAGGCGAAGAGCGGCAGCTCGTCGGCATGCCGGCCCCAGAACTGCTCCCACAGGAGGCCCTTGACGCCGATGTAGCCGCGCTCTCGGTCGTAGAGCCCGAAGAACCGCTCCGCCCACTCGGGCGCGATATAGGCCGCGCCCACCATGCAAGTGCCCGAGGGGGCTCCGCAGCGGAGGTTCGCCAGCCGCCCGTCGGCGCAGACGTCAGCGACCAGCTCGCGCGTGGCGTCCCCCTGCTCGCGCACCATGCGCACGGAGCGGTCCCCGCCGCCGAAGCCGACGAACGGGTTCTCAGCGTACCAGTGGTCGGCGCAGCACAGGAAGGAGCCGCCCAGGCGGTCGCGAACGAGGTCCAGGCTCGAGAGGTTCGACTCGTCTGCCCAGCGGGTGCTCAACACCAGGTCGACGCCGAACCTGTCCTCGAGGTAGAAGAAGCGCTCCTTCTCGTAGCCCACAACCACGGCGATGTCCTCGACGCCCGCCTCGCGAAGCTGGCGGATCTGCCGCTCGATGAGCACCTCGCCCTTGTATTCAAAAAGCCCTTTGGGCTTGTCGTAAAGCGGCGGGAAGAACTGGGACGATTTACCGGCGGCAAGGATAATCGCGGTTTTAACCCTGTTGCTCATTGGAATTTTTCCTCCGTATGTCTCTCAAGCCCTCGATAAACGAGAAGGCGCGAATTAACAGCACAACGGTTTCCGTAACAGCAGTCGCATAGCAAATGTTCAGCGCGTTCAGTTGTCCATAAATCCAGAGCACGACAAGGAAAAGAACTTGAATTACCGCTCCAGCGACCACAGAAGAGTTTGAGACTCCGGCCTTGCCCATAGGAGTAAGGGCCGGGAAACCTAGGAGATATGAGGCGAGTGAAATCGGAATGAGCGTGATAAGGATTCGCAGATAGTCTCCGGATTCAGCGTACCCTTCACCAAAGAACCACTCGCATAGCCCAGGCGCAAAGACGGCTACAACAATGCATGCGGGTACGAGCAGGACTTCGCCAAATACGATGATTTTGACCAGAAGACGGTAGTTCTTAGTTCTGATCATATAGGGAAACATGCTATCCGCAATTGGCGATGAAAGCCCTTTTCCTGCATTTACCGCATTGGTGCAAGCCGTAAAACGCCCTAGCTCAGCGGAGCCAGGAGAGACGACTCCCAAAACCATGGTGTTCAAGGAGGAATAGAACGTAGAGGCAACTCGTGAAACAAAATACTGCGCAGAATCCTTCATGCTTCTCCACACATCGGAGACCCCGATGTGACAAAGACAGACTCCGTATTTGCCGCGAAGATGGAATAGTAGAAAGATGTCCGCAATTGCAGAACCTAAAAAATAAAGGAGAGGAACGAGCATGTACTGCGTCGAATCCTTGACGAACACGAAAACGCCTACCAGGAACACGCTCTTTACGACAACGGTGCTAACCGTCACCATTTTCATATCTTCTAAGCCGCGGTAGGCAAAATCAGGCAACAGCGCACTTGCGGCGGCATAAAGTAAATAAAAAAAATAGAGAAGAGGGTCTTCAGCAAATTGTGGAACGGTAAGGCATAAAACCGCCAGCACCAGACCGCATAGAAGCGCAAGCACGATTTTCGCCAAGGACGCAGCAGTCAATGCTACGGAAATCTTCGCCCGGTCAAGTCCAGCACGGGATACCTCGGCAGTTGCTGAGAGGATAAACCCAAAGTCAATAATTAGGTAAGCATAAGAATAGAATGCCGTCCCGAATCCGATACGGCCATACACTTCCGGACCTAGAACGCGCGTAAGGTAGGGCAAGGCTATAAAGCTAAATAAATAGGAGGTCGCCAACAATATATACAGAGCGAGCGTATTGCCCGCAAGTTTTTTATCAGCCAAGAATGTCCCCAACCGTCGATCCGTTTTTTGATAAGGAAATAATCATTTGAGCAACCTGTTCGTCACCATGGCCATCATCCTGAAAGCCAATTAAGGAGAAGAACCGATCAAGTGCCTTTCGATAGTCCATTTCGTCAAACCCACGAGCGTTAGCGATAAGCTCATCGCTAGTTCGAGCAACAGAGAAAGGCCGATCTTCGAGTGAATAATAGAAGCCTCTGTCGCACGAATAAGCATCAAAGTCAGGGGCATATACAAAGCCAGGCCGCCCGGTAAGCGCAAAATCCTCAAGAATAGAAGAGTAGTCGGAAACCATTACGTCAGTCGCAGCCAAAAGCTCTTGTGCATCCAGATAGTCAGTCGCATCGAGGTAGCCGTTTAAAAACTCCGGCCTGGTTAACTTCGCAATGTTTGGATGAAGCCGATAGGCAAAGACGTAATCTTTCCCAAATCTCTCCGAGATTGCTCTTATGAAAGCATCGAAATCGAACCGGTATTGATCAACCGACCAATCGGCTCTGAATGTTGGCGCGTATAGGCAAATAGAAGCATCATCATCTACCCCCAGCGCCCTTCGCACTTTCAGCCTTGCTTCCTCATCCCCAAGAATCAATGGCCTGTTTCTGGGGACGCCGCACCTGACGACAGGGCCGTCGTACCAAAACGCCGTGCGATATACATTTTCATAAAGATCGTTATCGGCGAACATCAAGTCAGTCAACGCACCATCAGCTTTTGCATAGTCCACATACTCAGGCTCAAGGTGGTCTTTAACATCACGCTCAACTCGCTTGGGAGAAATATAGCAATGCCATGTATGAATATAAATTTGATCACTGCGCTTAAGAACGTAACGCGGTGATCGCACATTGTCGACCCAAAACCGCGCAGTAGCAAGTTCTTGCTGCGCGGCAAAACTTGTCCTGCGAACCTGCCTTATATAGGAAGGGGCGGTGCGATCTTCTTCGTTAACGAGCAGAACTAAATCAAATTCGTTTGGGCATAGTCGTTGAAGCGCCTCGGCGATATATTTCGGATTACCCAGGTAACCCCTACCCACGTTGCACATAAGGACAACTTTGTTGAACTGAGTTCTACTCGCTAAACTCAAAATCTTTCCAAGGCCGCTAAGCGCACGTCCCCTTAAATTGCTCAACTTCTAAATCCCTTCAATAATTCAACAGTCAGAACTACAGCCCTTGCCATTCGATGATTGCCACACTGGAGACAGCGAACAAGAAACCAGTTATCGAACCGTAGGGGTGTGCCGACAATACGCTCGAAGACACCGAAACGATGCATCGCGGAAGCTATTTCAGAAAAGCCATCCAGAGGGTCCCGATTAGCCACTTCATTGATTTTTTCGAGATATATGTATTGATCAACCTCACCACGTTTAGCGGCTTCTAGACAGTCATCCCCCCATTTGCTCCCGTATGCGATTAGACGTTTGTTTACACGCGCCACATCAGTTAATTGGCTAGGCTTAAATCGTGAAGTGCTTGCTCCATCATTGGGCCGGTAGAAATAAAGCGCCTCGTCCAAACAGAAAAGAGAGCTGGAAGCATCGACAATAGGAAGGAGCTGGAGTAAATCCTCGCCATGCATCAGGCCCGCATAAGCCCCATAGGTTGACTCCCTATCTATGCGGCAAAGACGAAAGGCTTTGCCGCATAGATTGTTAAACCGCCCTGTACAAACGTGCTTCTTTACGATGTTGTAGCCCTCACCAGAATAGAAGCCGTCGTCAAGCGGATCGGAGTCATCGAAAGTAGAGAAATCTGACTTACGCGAATAACGAAACGAGATAATGTCAGCATTCGTGCGGTCAATTGCCTTCGAAATCAAGTCGAGCGCATCAGCTCGCAAGCAATCATCCCCGTCGAGTGAAATGACGTAATCACCTTCGGCAAGAGCGAGGCCATTTCGCCTAGCGAGAAGGAGACCTTGATTCTCTTTGTGTACGACCTTAACCTTGTCGCTAGCGGTAGCAAAATCATCGGCAATTGTGCCAGTCAAGTCGGTCGAACCGTCATCAACGACAATGAGCTCAAAGTCCTGAAATGATTGAGCCGTGACAGATTGCAGACATTCGAACAAGTATTTTTCTACATTATAAGCAGGGACGACTACTGAAAACCTCACGCTGCCGCCTCCATCGACTGGTTGTTTGTAATTTCAATAGAGCAAACTGCCTCGCGTTCGCCATATTGCCAAAGAGCGAACAGTCCTCCCAGGGCAAAACCAACGAGTACGTCACCGCCTCCGAACTGGATGAAGGAAACGATAAGGAAAATAAGGATGAACGCTTCAAACGGAGAGCCAAGTTTATCCAAGAAACACCTGTTGAGGAAGGAGCAGACCATCGCTATGAAAATGAAAAATCCAACGATTCCGAAGTCGAGAAGAACCTGGAGAAAGTACATATGAACGTTGTCCTCAGCGTATGCTAAACCGCTAATAAGAGAGACATGATTGATCGCGTTTCCTGATCCCGCTCCAAATAGTGGGGCATCCAAAAAAGTTGGGATTGCGTAATCCCACATTCTCAATCTGCCGAGCGAACCATCATCCTGCCCCGCTTCAAGAAGACGTTCGATTACGATATTGCCGTTAGCGGCAAGCGCGATGAAAGCACAGACAATGCAGGCGACAGCCAGGAACAGCCTAAGAGAGACCCCTCGTTTGCCATTTTTAAAAACAAAGATGTAGACAAAGGCGAGAACGCAGATAATCAAACTAGCTCGCGAGGCATAAATCATCGACAGAGCAATGGCACTAAAAAAATAAGCCTTGCCACGTCGGTTGCAGTCAAAGAAAACGCAAAACATTGCCAGCCAAGAACTTTCAATATTCACCCCGCCCAAGAAGAAGGTCGGGAGCCAAGGGTGCCCCATATACTGGTTGGCCAAGAAGTAAGTGATGCGGTCATGGTAGAAGCCTAACTTGAGAAAGACGAGGCCCATCATGACAATAGCTACGGTCTGAGCTACTCTTTTCCATTGCGCAACAGTAAAATCACGCCCGAGATTATAAAAACAAGTCGCAATCATGTACATGAAAACGTAATGCCACGAGGCGGCATTGAGCCCATAGGCCAAATAATCGAAAAAAGAAATGATTAATAATGCGAGGAGCCCGATAAAAAACCACTTACCGGGCAGCATCCATTTCATTTTTAAAGTAAAAAGGCTGTATATCAGCACCACGAACATCATGAGGTGATAGGGCTTTACGGTACCGGTCTCAATACCAAATGGGCTGGAATCTTGAAAACAAAGCGCCAAAAGAAACAAAAAAGCAAGGATCATTGGGGCAGTCCAAGTTCTGCAAAGATTTCCTTTGGCACCATCAGAAGTGCCATTGGCGGCAGTCCTGATGTTACGTTCGCTCAATGTAGCAAAAGCCATATAATCACCTATTGGGCGTGAAGCAGTCGTCGATAAGCATCGCAGAAGACGCAAAAAGGAACGCGTCCCATCCTCGATATTGAAGCCGCCAGTTTTTCCTTCTTGCGCGCCTTCGGGTCGCGAATCACTGTCGCAGAATATTTCTGCAATTCCTTCCACATCGTTGCCTGAGCCGCCTTGTCCTCCTTGGGAATCTGGGAGAAAACTACGCGACAGATTGCAAAACAGCGCGAGCATGTCGCATCAGAGAGCTGTGGGTACCATTCGGTCATTTTGATGCGCATGCGTCGGGTAATCTCCAGACAGCTCGCCATTTTCTTTGGATTAAAAGTACCTCGCATGATGCTGGTAGGGCGCTGCCGATAAGCATATAGATCGGTCGCCTTCAGTACGGCGACCTTTCCGCACTCGTGAGCGAACCGATAGGCAGTCTCATCATCCTCGTAGTAAAGCCCCTCGGGGAAGTAAACCTTCTCGACAAGATTTCGCGTATAGAGTCGCCAAACAGCGCCGGCCCAACTCTTCTGGTACAGAACCTCTTCCTGGTACTGTTCTTCGCTCAGTAGCTCGTACTCGCTCGCGGCCTCAACGTCCCGCCCCAGCTCAGGTTCCTCCCCGTCAAAGAAGTCGACACCGTGTCTCATGGCCGCCATCTCGGTACCGGTCTGTTTAATGGCTCGATACAACGCCTCGAAGAAAACGGGTGAGATATAGTCATCGCTGTCGATGAACCCGACGTAGTCCCCCTCGCAAGCCTTGACACCCGTGTTGCGAGCAGCGCTGAGCCCGCCATTCTCGCGATGAACGCACTTCACACGGTCGCACGCGGCTGCATATCGATCGCATATCGCCGGACAGTTGTCCGTCGAACCGTCGTCGACCAGAACTAACTCGATGTTAGGGTAAGTCTGCGCCAAGATGCTTTCGACGCACTCCTCGAGGTATCTCTCGACGTTATAGATGGGCACCACGACCGAGATTAAGGGCAGCTTGGTGGAGGCAGCCATATTAGTTTTCAATTATCGTCCCATCTCCGCTAATGCGTTGGCGTAGTAATCCTGCAGCCTAAACGCCTCGGCCCGAGAGTCAAAGCCGGAGGCGATGCACTCATCGGTGCGAGACGTGCGTTCCTTTCCACGGCTGCAGACGACGTTTATCTCTTCGGCCCACTTCTTGGCGCCGTCAGTCAGGGATATAAAGTGCCCTTGGCCGCAGAACGATGCCTCGGTCGTGATCTCACTCGAGAAAAACACTTCAGCACCCGCACACTGGGCCTCAAGACCAACAACAGGAAGTCCCTCATATAGACTCGGCAGCAGGAAACAATCCATCGCCTGGTAAAACCCGACGATGTCCTCCCTGCGACCCAAGTACATCACGCGGTCGGTAAAGCTGTTAGCGTCCATGTAGGTGAGGATCTGCTCCTTGTACTCGCCGTCGCCGATGAGCAGGAACTTTGCCTTAGGATTGAGTTTGCACAGCTCCCCCACGACCTCCATCAGGAACATGGGGTTCTTCTGCGCAGCGAACCTGCCAATGAACCCTGCGAGCAACTCATCGTCCGCAACCCCCAGCTCTGTGCGTGTCCTTGCTCGAAGGACGGGGTCGAAGGAGTTCTTGCGCGAGTCGATGGCAGTTTTGAAAACGCTAACCTTCCCCGCGTCGAAAAGAGCGTCGCCGAACTGCCAGCGGCCGCAGTCCTCGCCGCAGGACATATAATGTGTTGCAAAGAGCTTTGAGAATCTGCGCAAAATAAGCTTGAGTACGGTCTTGGGCTCGCGCTCGTTTGCCATGGACAAACTCTCGGAGATGCGCACCGGGATTCCGCACTTCTTGGCCACGCGCAATGGAAACAGATTCATCGTGCTGTTATAGGCGTGCAGCACATCGAAGTGCTCCCGCTTGAACACGTCGGCCATATCGGACATGTTCTTCGCTATATTCTGGTAAGGGGCGATGATATGGACGCGCCCGCCGCGAGCCTCAATTTCCTCGGTCGGCACGGCGTTGGAGTCGGAGTCGCAGATGAAGTGGACCTCGACCTTCTCCGGGTCGAAGTTGAGAAAATACTGCATGGAAAGCGTCTTCTTGCCGCCAGAATTCATCTTGCCTTCAATGAAGGCCACTTTAATGGGACGTATTTCACCCATTCCTACGCCCTCGCCTTCTTGAGAAAGTACTCTGTGGCGCAGGAAACGACATACTCAAAATCCTCAAGCGACATACCGTAGTACATAGGCAGACGAACCAAACGATCAGAATCGGGAGTAGTGTGTTCATCCTCTCCGCTGAAGCGGCCGAACCTCTCGCCTGCTGGAGCGGAATGCAAGGGAACATAATGGAACACGCACCCCACGCCATGTTCTTTCATGAATGTAATGAAAGAAGTTCGGGCCTCCAGATCGCGCAACTTGATATAAAACATGTGCGCATTATGCTCACAGCCCTTGGGAACGCGCGGAAGCTCCAAAAGGCCTTTTTCCGCAAGGGGTTCAAAGGCGGCGTAATAGGCTCGCCATGTTGCCAGACGATTCTCGTTGATTTCGTCGGCGTGCTGGAGCTGGGCCCACAGATAGGCTGCGTTGAGCTCGGAGGGAAGATAGCTCGAACCGAAGTCGACCCAGTTATACTTTGCGACTTGGCCGCGGAAGAACTGTGCGCGGTTGGTACCCTTCTCACGGATGATCTCCGCGCGATCGCAGTAAGCGGAATTGTTGATAGAGATGGCGCCGCCTTCGCCCATCGAATAGTTCTTCGTCTCATGGAAGCTATAGCAACCAAAGTCACCGATAGTGCCGAGAGCACGTCCCTTATAGGTAGCAATGACAGCCTGCGCCGCATCCTCGACAACTAGAAGGTTGTGGCGCCGGGCGATATCCATGATAGTATCCATCTCGCATGCGACGCCAGCATAGTGTACGGGCACGATAACACGAGTACGTTCAGTGATGGCGGACTCGATTTTCGTCTCGTCGATATTCATGGTGTCAGGACGGATATCAACGAAAACAAGTTTCGCACCTGCAAGAACAAACGCTGTTGCCGTTGAAGTAAATGTAAACGAAGGGAGAATGACCTCATCGCCAGGCTTTAGATCGCAAAGAATTGCAGCCATCTCGAGAGCACTAGTACCGCTCGTGGTCAGCAGAATCTTATTGGAGTTGAAGCGACTCTCAAGCCATTCGTTGCACTTTTTTGTAAACAGGCCATCACCAGCAATCTTGTGGTTGACCTCAACTGCCTGTTGGACAAACTGGATTTCATCCCCTACGCAAGGAGGAATATTGAACGGCACTGTTCTATTGCAAGACATTTATTTCACCTTTCTATAATTAGTGTTTCAAAAATCAACGACCGGTTTTGGAATTGCCGAACATGGCGCCAAAAGTACCTACGAAGCACTTCCAATCCATGCGGAAACAGCGATTGCGTACGTAGCGAAGCTCAATCTGTTGACGCAAGCCGCTTTCAAAGGTCGCAGCATTGCGGTCAGTCGCCTGCCATAGGCCAGTGATGCCCGGGGTGACGCTCAACAGCTCTTCCTTCTCCTCGTCGGAGAAGTGTTGCTCCAACTCTTCACGCGTGATGGGACGCGGGCCGATAACGGATAGGTCACCCTTAAGTACGTTGAGAAACTGCGGCATCTCATCGATAGAACATTTACGGATGAACTGGCCCACCTTGGTAATGCGGGGATCGTTGTCGACCTTGCGCTCGACCTCCCACTGGTTTAATTGCTCAGGGTTTAGGTACTTATGCACATCGTTTGCGTCAGTGACCATGCTGCGGAGCTTAAGCACTCGAATCGCCCGACCGCCCCTGCCCACTCGCTCTTGCGCGTAGATGGGCCGTCCCGGCGATTCTGCGCATATCGCTGCGCATACACCGGCTATAGGAATCGCGAGAAGCGCCGTGCAAAAGGCGCTGAATACTATGTCGAACGTTCTCTTGCATATGCGGTAGAAGAGGGTTCCCGTTGGTTTCCTAGACATGGGCTAACACCCCGCCATTGGAAAAATCTCGGGAAATGCCTCTAGCAGGCACCCCCCGTTATTACTTCAATGACTGTAAGGGCGATGATTTTTAGATCGGTAATCACGCCGCGCTTAGCGATGTACTCCAAATCACGTCGCACCATGCCATCGAAGTCCGTGTCGTTGCGGTCGGTAACCTGCCACCAGCCGGTAATGCCAGGCTTCACTGCCAAGCGCTGCAGGTCGTACTCGGTGTACTGCGCAACCTCATTCGGCAACGGCGGACGGGGTCCGACGACGCTCATCTGCCCCAGGAACACGTTCAGGAACTGAGGAAACTCGTCGATGGAGTGCTTGCGGATGAACCTGCCGATCCTGGTGACGCGGGGGTCCTCCTTCATCTTGAACATGGCCCCGGCAATCTCGTTTTGCTCCTTGAGTTCGGCGAGGCGCTCGTCGGCGTCCTTGTACATGGAGCGGAACTTCCACATGCGGAAGGTTGATAGGCTGCCGTCACGGTGGGTCTGGCCCACGCGGATCTGGCTGTAGAACGGGTTGCCCTCGCTCTCAAGGCGGATGGCCGCGGCGAGCACAAGGCTGGGTACGGCGATGACAGCCAGCACGCAGCCGCTGAACACGATGTCGAACGCGCGCTTAACGGTGCGGTAGGCAAGGCGCGAGCGATCCCAGTCCATAATGGATTGCATGGCCCTGTAGCGGCCGACGCCCTCACGCCGGTCCATGGCCTGAGCAATCAGTGCCGCCCCCGCGGGCGCATCCGTTGTATATTGAGTTTTATCCGACACGTTCTCTTCCAACACTTCGTCCCCGGGTCGGGGATCCTCCCTGTTCTGAGTAGCGACCGTTTGCAGCTAGGCGATCGCCTTTTTAAGGTTGCGCATGACGCGCTGCTCGGCTGAAAGCACGGCGAGGCCAACGCGCGTAGTTACGCGTCGGCCGCACAGGTCGAGCTCCAAATAAGCAGTGCTCTTGCGTCTGTTAATGGTTTTGATAAGGCCTTCGTGACCCAGCAGTGGGCCTGCCGTAACTACGACCTGGTCACCGTCTTTAAGGGCTTCGCTCATGGGCACTATGCGGTCTCCCCTATGCGTAAAGCCGTCAATAAGCTGGACCTCTTCTTTTGCCAGCGGCACAAACTGACCGTCCTGGGATAACACCCGGGCAAAGTCGTCCATGCGTAGCAGATACTGTTGCACGGTGCGGGGATCTGCCGTATCGCAGATAAGATAACCGGGAAAGAGCGGCTTGGTCGTACTGACCCATTCGCCGTGTACTTTGATCTCGGTTTAAAATTGGGGATAAAAGAGCTCCTGCATGGCGCTCGCCGGCACCATACGCTCGATGCGCTCGCGCATTACGTCTTCGCGACCGTTAATGACCTGGATCACATACCACACGAGCACCACCCCCTTGCTGTCTTACGTGTAACTCACGGGGTTTGGGTATGGCTTCGCCAGGGCGCTTGTGCGCGAAGGCGCTCCATATTCAAACCCTGAGCCCAGTTAGACAAGCGCGTGGCTCTGCCCCACCGTGAACGGTATGTATATGTGCAGTTGCTAGAGTCGCGGACGTGTATCGCAAAAATAACCGCGACCCCAGCTGGCTGCGTGCGGCCCAGTCAAGCGGGTATAAAACTGGACCGCACGCAAACAGCTAAAGACTGCTGTGGTGTGCCGTAATAACGTATTGCACTGTCCAATGAAAACTTATAAATAGCCACAAAAACAAGTGCAAAATCGCGCATGTCAATCGATATTGGAGCTCGTGGTGTTTCTGGCACCGCCGTTACGGCCGGATGCTGATCGACCCTGCGCTTTGTGACTTGCTGGAGCCGTGAGCACAGTTGAACCCATGTAACGTTAGATATCCTAGCACAAGCTGTTAGTGAAACTGATTTGGGCTGCGTTGGACAACATATCGTTCATTTGACGTGCTAAAGGGGGTTGTTTTGGGAAGTTGTTCACGTTGGCACAGGTTATTGGGGTGCCGGCGGCGGTTAGGGACGTTCCTGTGACCCACATGGAGCAGCGAGCTGCACTGGTAATTGAGTTTGGCTAACAAACTATGTACAGACATGTGAAATAAATTGTGCAACTTTTTGTTGGTGTGGATTGGGTTTGTTGCGCGAGGTATTTTGGCATGAAAAAAGGCCTTCGGAATTCCGAAGGCCTTTATATTCACGATGGTGGAGACGAGGGGGATCGAACCCCTGACCTCTTGACTGCCAGTCAAGCGCTCTCCCAGCTGAGCTACGCCCCCGTGACGAGGAGATACTATAGGGGAAGTTGGCTCGACGTGCAAGGACTTTTTTGGGTGAGACTTTAAATGCCTATTGAGCCAATTGATATAGGTAAGCGATGGCGGTGCCGGTGTGGACTTGGATCTTGGCCGTACCCCTGACAACGTTGCTGATGCCCGTATCGGCTAACAAGCCCAGCGAGGCGTGATCTAGCTCCCACTCTAGACCGTGTTCGCTTACAACCGTCCCAGGGGCTATGGCGATGATGGAAAACGTTTTGCCTTCGGCGCCCTCAATGGTCCACGATTCGCCTGCGCGAAGGATGCGGGCGACCACCTTGTCCTCGGCAATCCAGGCAGGGGCATCCTCGTAGCCCGCGAGCAGCCCCAATACGGATAAAGCCATGTCGGGGCGGCCGCCCGTAGCGCAAGTCGCGACCACTTCGGCACCCGGCCAGCGACGGCGGACGGCATCGAGCGCCAGAGCCAGATCTGTATAGTCCTTGTAGGGGTCGTGGCGTTCAACTTCAAAGTCGGTGGCGGCATCGACCATCGCACGGCCTGCGTCGCTCACCGTGTCGGCATCCCCCACATAAACGTCGCAGCCCAGACAGGCGCCCAGCAGCGCGTCGAGCCCGCGGTCCACGGCGACAACGTGGTCACACTCCCCTGCTAACTTACGCAACAGATCCGCGCTCGCCACCACGGGCGAGCCGCAGACCACTAATACCTTGCAAGCCACAGCCCTCGCCTATCCCTCAAACGAAAGCACACGGGCCAGATCCAGGTCTTCATAGCTGTCGATAAAGATATCGCAGTTGTCGCGAACCTCGTCGCGCTCCATACGGCCATGCGGGTCATAGATGCCTACACGCTTAAAGCCGGCGGCGCCAGAACTCTTTAGGCCAAAGACGGCGTCCTCAAACACCCATGTGCGCTCAAACTTGTGCCCATGGCGCTCCTCAAGGCGGCGTAGCGCCAGCTCGTATACGTCGGGGAACTGCTTGGAGCGCCCGGCCTCGCCCGTCGTGGTCATCAACTCCATGTAGGCATCGAGGCCCGCACCCGCAAGGGCGGACTGCACCAGCTCGGCCGGCGTGGACGTGGCAACGCACATGGCAATACCGGCCTCCTTCGCCCGCTCCAAAAAAGCCAGGAGCCCCTCGCGCGGCGGCACCTTTGAGTACCCATCGATCAAAATGTCGCTCAGCTCGCGGTACAGCTCCTCGCCATTCGCACCAATGCCCCACGTGTCGTGGTAGGCCTGGCACTCGTCCTCCAGCGACAGGTGCTCAAACTGGGCAAAATCGTCAACGGTCACGTCGACACCGTGGCGGTGCAATAACTCTGGCTGGGCATAGGCCCAAACGGGGGTGCTATTAACCAGCGTGCCGTCGCAATCGAAAATAAAAGCAACCTTGGGAGCGGCGGTATGGGACATAAACGAACCTTTCGATATCAAATGGTAAACATCCTGCTAAAAACGTTTTACCAAACGTCAGCCAAACAATTTTGAAACCCAAATTGGTAAAACTGTCAAGAGTTTTACCACGGCAATTCTGCCAGTGGTATAAACATGTCGCTTACCGATTAAACGCCCCAGCAAATCCGCTTTCGTCCATAAAACTAACGCACAGGTGTTATCGTAGTTTCTGCCGAAAGTTCCACCGAGCACGCGAGGTGGAACGAATCATAGAACTATCGCCGTCCCTTCGATTCGTGCAGCCTTGGACCTTTCGCATCTAGTCACCAAGGCAACATGCTGCCGCGTCATGATGGGATCAAACGTGAGCGATACAAAGCTAAAGCCAGCAACTAAAAAGCCCGCTACCCGTAAAGCCGCCCCGCACGCACCGGAACTCTCCAAGGACGATGTCTACCTGTTTGGCATCGGCACGTGGGAGCGCAGCTGGGAAAAGATGGGCGCGCATCCCGACACGCAGAACCGTACGCGCGGCTGGCGTTTTTGCGTTTGGGCGCCCGATGTAAAGAGCGTGCATGTCATTGGCGAATTTAACGACTGGAATGAAGAAGCCAACCCGCTGGTGCCCGTGCATACGAGCGCTATCTGGGAAGGCTTTATTCCTGGTGCCGAGCAGGGCCAGCTGTATAAATACCTCATCGAGACCAACGAGGGCGAGAAGCTTTACAAGGCCGATCCGTATGCCTTTAAGGCCGAGTGCCCTCCGGGAACGGCGAGCGTGCTGTGGACCCTCGATGGCTACAAGTGGAACGACGCCGCATGGCTCAAGCGCCGCGCCAGCCATAACCACATGTCGCAGCCGCTTAACATCTACGAGGTGCATATTGGCTCGTGGAAGCGCCACGGCGATGCGCCGCAGGGCGAGCCGGACGAGTACGGCAACTACCCCGGTCCCATGGATCCCTTCCCCGCACAGCGCGGCGAGTTCTATACCTACGACGATCTGTCGGTGGAGCTCGTGGACTACGTGCGCGACATGGGCTACACGCATATCGAGGTCATGCCGCTTATGGAGCATCCCTTTGATGGCTCCTGGGGCTACCAGACGACCGGCTACTACGCCGCCACGTCGCGCTACGGCAACCCGCAGCAGCTCATGCACTTTATCGATGCATGCCACGAGGCAGGCATCGGCGTGATCATGGACTGGGTGCCCGGCGGTTTTTGCGCCGACTCCCACGGCCTTGCTACCTTTAACGGCCATATGCTGTTTGAGCACGAGATTCACCCCAACTGGGGCACGCACAAGTTCGACTTCGCCCGTGGCGAGGTCCGCTCCTTCCTTGTTTCCAACGTGCTGTATTGGCTCGAGAACTTCCACGTGGACGGCATTCGCATGGACGGCGTGTCCAGCATGCTGTACCTCAACTTTGGCATCGACGATCCGGGCCAAAAGAAGTTCAATAAGTACGGTACCGAGGAGGACCTGGACGCCAGCGCTTTTATCCGCCAGGTCAACTGCGCCGTGGAGGCCCACTTCCCTGACGTGATGATGATGGCCGAGGAGTCCACCGCGTGGCCGCTCGTGACCTACCCGCCGCAGGACGGCGGTCTGGGCTTCCACAACAAGTGGGACATGGGCTGGATGAACGATACCCTGCACTACATGCAGACCGATTTTCCTTGGCGCCCCGGCAACCACGGGCTGCTCACGTTCTCCATCATGTACGCCTTTACCGAGAACTTTATTTGCCCGCTGAGCCACGATGAGGTCGTGCACGGCAAGTGCTCGCTGATCGGCCGCATGCCGGGCGACTGGTGGCGCCAGTTTGCCGGCCTGCGCACGCTCGCCTTCTACCAGATGACGCACCCCGGCGCCAAGCTCAACTTTATGGGCAACGAGATTGGCCAGTTTATTGAGTGGCGCTACTATGAGTCCATCCAGTGGTTCCTGACCGAGGAGTACGAGACCCACAGTCATCATCAGGCGTTTATCAAGGCGCTCAACCATCTGTACACCGCCGAACCCGCCCTGTACGAGCGCGGCTACACCGACGACGGCTTTACCTGGATTGACGCGGACAACTCTAAACAGTCCATCGTGAGCTTTGTGCGCCAGGGCGAGGACGTCGATGACGACTTGGTGATCCTGATCAACTTTGACCCGGCGAGCTACGAGAGCTTCCGTGTGGGTGTGCCGCGCGAGGGTGACTGGGAGGTCATCTTTGACTCCGACCGTCCCGAATTTGGCGGCAGCGGCTATGCCGGCGAAGAGCCCTACACCTGCTCGAGCGAGCCCTATCCCTGGAACGGGCAGATGGACTCCATCGAGATTAAGGCGCCCGGCCTGGCAGGCGTGGTGCTTAAGCGCCGCGGTCCCAGCAGCTATAAGCCGCCGGTGGTTGAGGAGCCCAAGGCTGCGCCCAAGAAGCGCACGTCCTCGGTAAAGCCTAAGCCTGCGGCCGCCAAGAAGGCTCCGGCTAAGGCGAAGGCAAAGGCTGACGCAAAGCCCGCTGCTAAAGCTACCGCGGCCAAGAAGCCGGCTGCCAAAAAGGCCGCTACCAAGGCCAAGTCTGCTTCTGTTAAGCCGTCTGCCAAGGATGCGTAACAAAGCCGTTACAGCTGTAATCACCCACCCCACAGGGGCGTAGGATACAAGCCATAACCGTTCCGGGAGAAACATCCCCGGGGGAAAGGGACGTATGAATAAGATCTTCGACAACAAGCAGGAGTTTACCGAGCTCTATCGCGATGCCGTCATGAGCATCAGCGGCAAGAGCGTCGAGGCCGCCAGTGACCTCGACCGCTTTAACGCCCTGGCCAAGCTCGTGGCCGAGAAGGCACGCACCGTTGCCACCAAGAGCGACGCCCGCGCGGTGTCCGAGGGCAAGAAACGCGTGTACTACTTCTCGATCGAGTTTTTGATCGGCCGCCTGCTCGACAACTACCTGCTCAACTTTGGCGTGCGCGATATGGTCGCCGAGGCGCTCGACGACATGGGCTTTGACCTGTCCGTCATCGAGAACCAGGAGCCCGATCCGGCTCTGGGCAACGGTGGCCTGGGCCGTCTGGCCGCGTGCTTCCTGGATTCCATGGCAGCCGAGGGCATTGCCGGCTACGGCAACGGCATGCGCTACCGTTACGGCCTGTTTAAGCAGGAGATCGTCAACGGCAGCCAGGTTGAGGCCACCGACGAGTGGCTCACCCACGGCTATCCCTGGGAGGTCCGTCGTCAGGACAAGGCCGTGACCATTAAGTTTGGCGGCCACGTTGAGGGCTTTGAGGAGAACGGCCGCACGTTCTACCGCACGGTGGACACGCAGGACATCCTGGCCGTTCCTTATGACATCCCCGTTGTGGGCTATGCCGGCGAGACCGTCAACAAGCTGCGCGTCTGGGCCGCCGAGCCGGTCGAGGAGCACTTCGATCTGGAGGCCTTCAACCGCGGCGACTACGCCTTGGCCGATGCCGAGCGCGCCGAGGCCGAGGCCATCAGCGCCATCCTCTACCCCAACGATGCCGGCGAGCACGGCCGTCTGCTGCGCCTGAAGCAGGAATACCTGTTTGTCTCGGCCGGTATCTACAGCCTGCTCGACACCTTTGAGAAGGAGCACGGCGCTAACTGGGAGTTGCTGCCGCAGTTTGTGGCCATCCACACCAACGACACGCACCCCGCCATGTGCGGCCCCGAGCTTATGCGTATCCTCATCGACGAGAAGAAGCTCGAGTGGGACGACGCCTGGAATATCGTGACGCAGGTCGTGAGCTACACCAACCACACCATCCTGCCCGAGGCTTTGGAGAAGTGGCCCATCGGCACGTTCTCCAAGCTCCTCCCCCGCGTGTACCAGATCATCGACGAGATCAGCCGCCGCTGGCATGAGTCGTTCGACACCACGCAGGAGGGCTGGCAGGAGCGTCTGTGCCAGACCGCCATCCTGTGGGACGGCGAGATTCGCATGGCCAACCTGTCCGTGATCTGCAGCCACAGCGTCAACGGCGTGGCCAAGATCCACTCCGACATCATCAAAAACATCGTGCTCAAGGACTTCTATGCCCTGACGCCCGAGAAGTTCAACAACAAGACCAACGGCATCTCGCACCGTCGCTTCTTTGCCGAGGCCAACCCCACCTACGCCAAGCTCGTGACCGAGGCCATTGGCGACGGCTGGCTCAAAGACGCCTTTGAGCTGGAGAAGCTCAAGGAATTCCAGAACGACACCGAGTTCCTAAAGGCCGTGGGTGCCTCCAAGCGCGCCAACAAGGAACGCCTGGCCGCCTACGTCAAGGCCGAGACCGGTCTGGTCATTGACCCCAACACCGTCTTCGATGTCCAGGTAAAGCGCTTCCATGCCTACAAGCGCCAGCTCATGAACATTATGAAGGTGATGGACATCTACAACCGTCGCATCGCCGACCCCAACTTCCACGTGACGCCGACGACCTTCATCTTTAGCGGCAAGGCTGCCTCGAGCTACACCTTTGCCAAGGAGACCATCCGCCTCATTAACTCCGTGGCCGACGTCATCAACAACGATGCCCGCGTCAACGAGGTCATGAAGGTCTGCTTTATCCCCAACTTCCGCGTGAGCAACGCCCAGCTCATCTACCCCGCCGCCGAGATCTCGGAGCAGATTTCCACGGCCGGCAAGGAGGCCTCGGGCACGTCCAACATGAAGCTCATGATGAACGGCGCCATTACGCTGGGCACCCTCGACGGCGCCAACATCGAGATCGCCGACCTGGCCGGCCGTGAGAACGAGGCCATCTTTGGCCTGACCGCTCCCGAGGTCGAGCAGCTCTGGGCATCCAACAACTACTTTGCGTGGGATACCCTCAACGGCGACCGCGAGCGTCTGGGCCGCGTGATGGACGAGCTCAAGGACAACACGTTTGCGGGTCTTTCGGGCAACTTCGAGAGCATCTACAACGAGCTCATGAACAACAACGACCCCGACCTGGTCATGGCTGACTTCCGTAGCTACGTGGATGCATGGGAGAACCTCACGGGCAGCTACGGCGACCAGGAGACCTGGAACCGCAAGGCCCTGCTCAACACCGCCTCGAGTGGCTGGTTCTCGTCCGACCGCACCATTCGCGAGTATCGCGACGAGATCTGGCACGCATAAAGCGCGCGAGCTCCCTTTGCCGCACGGCATTACTCGACGGGCGTGACAGTGCGCCGCGCCCGTCGCTAATGGGTTAGGAACATCGATGACAGAAGGAGAAATCGATGAGTAAGAAAGAATGCATCGCGATGCTCCTCGCAGGAGGACAGGGCAGCCGATTGGGGGCACTCACCCAAAAGATCGCCAAGCCGGCGGTTAGCTTTGGTGGCAAGTTCCGCATTATCGACTTTTCGCTGTCCAACTGCTCCAACTCGGGCATCGACACGGTGGGCGTTCTGACGCAGTACCGTCCCTACCTGCTGCATGCCTACGTGGGCTCCGGCGAGGCGTGGGATCTGGACAGCCGCGACGGCGGCGTGTCGATCCTGCCGCCGTACGAGACGCAGACAGGCGGCGCCTGGTATGCGGGCACGGCCGACGCCATTACGCAGAACCTCGACTACATCAAGGCCAACGACCCCAAGTACGTCCTGATTCTTTCGGGCGATCACCTGTATCGCATGGACTACCGCAAGATGCTCAAGACGCACATTGAGAACAACGCCGACCTCACGGTGAGCGTTATGCCCGTTCCGTGGGAGGAGGCCAGCCGCTTTGGCATCCTGACCACCGACCCCGAAGACGGCCGCATCACCAAGTTTACCGAGAAGCCCGAGAAGCCCGATTCGAACCTCGCGTCCATGGGCATCTACATCTTCTCGGCCGACGTGCTGATCGAGGCGCTCGAGGAGGACGCTCTGGACCAGCGCTCGAGCCACGACTTTGGCAAGGACATCATCCCCAAGCTGCTCGGTGAGAACAAGCGCCTGTACAGCTACGAGTTCCACGGCTTCTGGAAGGACGTCGGCACCATCGCCAGCTTCCATGAGACCTCGATGGACCTGCTGGGTAACAACCCCGAGTTCGATCTGTTCGACAAGAACTTCCCCATCATGTCCAACATCACCACGCGTCCGCCGCACTACATTGGCCCGGACGGCCGCCTAGACGACTGCCTGGTCTCCAATGGCTGCAAGATCTACGGCACCGCTCGCCACTCGATCCTTTCGACCGATGTCATTATCGAGGAGCGCGCCGTGGTCGAGGACTCCGTGCTGCTGCCGGGTGCGCACGTTAAGAGCGGCGCGCACATCTGCCGCGCTATTTTGGGCGAGAACTCCACGGTCGAAGAGGGCGTGAAGCTCGGCTCTGTCGATACCACCAAGGATACGGCCGTCGTTGGAAATGACGTCGTTATCGGGAAGGGGGAATGATCCGATGATCAATCGCAAGGCCATCGGTTATATCACCGCTAACTACTCTTCGTCCTACGGCAGTGTCCTGCTCAAGGACCGCCCCATCGCGTCCGTTCCGTTTTTGGGCCGCTACCGCCTGATCGACTTTCCGCTGTCCAACATGATGAATGCCGGCATTAAGACCGTCGGCGTCGTCATGCCGGGCAACTACCGCTCCCTGATCGACCACGTGGGCTCGGGCAAGGACTGGGGCCTGGACCGCAAGAAGGGCGGCCTGTTCATGGTGCCCGGCAACGCGTACGGCACCACCAAGGGCGGCATGCGCTTCCTGCTGCGCGACATCATCTCCAACAAGACGCTGTTCCAGCGCTCGGAGAATCCCTATGTTGTGATGATGGGCACCAACATCATCTTTAACATGGATCTCAACACCATCATCGAGGCGCACGAGAACTCCGGCGCCCAAATGACCGTGGTGTACTGCAAGGCCACGCGCAACGTCGATGACGAGACCAAACTCGAGATTAACGAGAACGGCCGCCTGACGGGCGTGAGCGCCGGCGTCGTGTACGGCGACAACGCCTCCATGGACTGCTGCATCGTCAACCGCGAGACGCTGCTCGAGATCATCGACCACTACCAGGCCGCCGACTATCTGGACCTGCTCGAGGCACTCCAGGGCGACTTTGGCAACATCGACGTGTGCAGCTACGAGTACAAGGGCGAGGTCGTGGGCGTGTTTAGCGAGAAGTCGCTGTATCGCCGCAGCATGGACCTGCTCGACCAGACCGTCGCCGATCAGCTCTTTGACCCCGAGCGCCCGATCCTGACCAAGGCACACGACGTGCCGCCTTCGCGCTATGCGACCGGCAGCCACGCCTGCAACTCGATCATCTCGGCCGGTTGCATCATCAAGGGCACCGTGCGCAATTCGATCCTGTCGCGCGGCGTTGTGGTTGAGGAAGGCGCATCGGTGACCAACTCGATCATCAACCAGAGCTGCATCATCAAGAGCGGCGCACGCGTCGAGAACGCCATCCTGGACAAGAACAACGTGGTTCCCAACAACACCGAGCTTCGCGGCACGCCCGAGAACATCCTGGTGCTGGGCAAGGCTCCGTTAACTTCCGACACCACCATCGTACGTTAACGTTGGCACCGCAACATCGCTCGTAACATGTAGAATAGCCGCCCGGTTAGCGCCTGGCGGCTATTCTCGAATTGAAACATGGGAGACAATATGGCAGATTCCAGCAAAAAGATGCAGATCGTGTTTGCCTCGGCCGAGTGCGCACCGTTTGTTAAGACCGGTGGCCTGGGCGACGTGGCGGGCTCGCTGCCTGCGGCGCTCGTGCGCGCCGGCGCCGAGGTCATCGTGATGGTGCCCAAGTACGCAACCATCAAGGACGAGTACAAGGCGCAGATGGAGCACTTCTCCGACTTTTACGTGAGCCTGGGCTGGCGCAATGAGTACTGCGGACTCGAGAAGCTCGAGCACGACGGCGTCACCTATATGTTCATCGACAACGAGCGCTACTTTGCGCGCGACTATCCGTACGGCTTCTTTGACGACGGCGAGCGCTTTGCGTTCTTCTCCAAGGCCATCACCGAGAGCCTGCAGCACCTGCCGGCCGGCTTTGAGTGCGACATCCTGCACTGCAACGACTGGCAAACGGCGCTGGCGCCCGTGTTCTTGCGCGAGTTCTACCAGGGCCTGCCGCTGTATGACCGCGTCAAGACCGTGTTCTCGATCCACAACGTGGCGTTCCAGGGCCAGTTTAGCGACACCGTAATGGAGGACATCCTGGGTGTGGCGCATATTCCGGCGGCCGCCTCACAGCTGCGTTGCGACGCCTGCAGCATCAACTACATGCTGGGCGCCCTGCGCTATGCCGACGCCATCACCACAGTGAGCCCCACCTATGCCAATGAGATCCAGACGCCCGAGTTTGGCGAGGGCCTGGACGGCGTTCTGCGCGAGCGTTCGTATGCGCTGCAGGGCATTTTGAATGGCATCGACGTGGCAGGCTTTGACCCGGCGACCGACAAGCGCATTGCCGCCAACTACACGGTTGATGACCGTGGGGGCAAGGCCGTGTGCAAGGCCAAGCTGCAGGAAGAACTGGGGCTCGAGGTTCGCGACGACCGCCCGCTTATGGTCATGGTCACGCGTCTGACGCGCCAGAAGGGCTTGGATCTGGTCATGTACGCGCTCGATCGCATTTTGGCAGGCGGCGTGCAGGTGGCCGTGCTTGGCACTGGCGACCGCGACTACGAGGACGGCCTGCGCTACTTCCAGGACAAGTACCCCGGCACCATGGCCGCGCGCATCGAGTTCGATCCGGCGCTGTCGCAGCGCATGTATGCTGCCGCCGACATGTTCCTGATGCCTTCGAAGTTTGAGCCCTGCGGCCTGTCGCAGATCATTGCCATGCGCTACGGCACCCTGCCTATCGTACGCGAGACCGGTGGTCTGAAGGACACTGTGATTCCGTATAACGAGTTTACCGGCGAGGGCACGGGCTTCTCGTTTAGTAACTTTAACGGCGACGAGATGGGAGACGCCGTATTCCGCGCGGCGCGCCTGTTCTGGGATAACCGCGACGCTTGGAACCAGCTGGTCACGCAGGCCATGAGCCAGGACTTTAGCTGGACGCGTTCGGCCGAAAAGTATCTGGACCTGTACTTCTTTATGCATCCGGAGATTGAGAGGCCGGCGGCTGTTGTCGACGAGCCTGAAGCTGCGGCCGAGCCCGAGCCCATGGCCGAGCCGGTTGTTGAGGCGCCCGCTGCTGTTGAGGAGCCCAAGACTGAGGAGAAGCCGGTTGAGGCCAAATCTGAGGTAAAGGCTGAGGCAGCACCCGAGGCTGAGGCTAAGTCGGCTGCGAAGCCTGCCGCCAAGAAGGCCACAACGCGCAAGACGACGGCCAAGAAGGCTGCGACGACCAAGGCCGCCGCAGCAAAGACGACTGCTGCCAAGGCAACGCCGACGCGCAAGCGCGCGACCGCCGCTGCCAAGAAGGCCGCCGAGGCCGAGGCTGCTCCCGAGGTAAAGGCCGAGACCGCCGAGGCTAAGCCGGCCGCTAAGGCTCCGGCCAAGACCGCTGTCAAGAAGACGACCGCGACCAAGAGCACGGCCGCCAAGAAAGCTACAGCTACGAAGACGACGGCTACCAAGGCCACTGCAACGAAGACTGCCCCCAAGACGGCCGCAAAGCCGGCCGCCAAGGTCGAGGAGGCGCCTGCCGAGTCCAAGGCGAAGGCAACTGTTGAGGCCAAGCCCGCCACCAAGACCACCACGCGCAAGCGCACGACGACAGCCAAGAAGACCACGGCAAAGACCGCAACTCCCAAAGCAGAGACTAAGCCCGCTGCTGCCAAAGAGGAGCCCAAGGCCGAGGTAAAGGCCAGGCCGGCGCCGAAGGCCGCTGAGGTCAAGACCGCTCCGAAGGCTACGGCAAAGACCGAGCCCGCCAAGGAGGCCTCGGTCTCCCCCGCCGCTCCCACTGAGGAAAAGGCTCCTACCAAGAAGACCTCCGTCCGCAAGGCAACGGCCGCCCGCAAGCGCCGCTAATCCTGACGATTAAAACTTAATCCTCACCGCAAAAGAGGGCGCCCCAAGCAGGCGCCCTCTTCTTGGTTGAACTTCGTATTAAAAAGAGGGCCGGTTTACTACGACAAAATGGCTCCGGCCGACCACAACGAGCAATCTACAAAATTGGCAACGCTTCTACCTGCGGTTTTATTATCACCAAATTGACTGTGGTCGAGATCATTCAATTCATCGTAGTAAACCGAAGTACTTTCGTTTGGCTACAAATAGTATCCGTATAGGCGTTTTTGAACATCGCGATAATTTGGATGGTAAAACGATTTTCTAGGACAACCGTTCGCCGATAATGAGCGGCTGTAGTTTATACAACTAAAGTGCAACGATATACTTAAGTACTGTGCGTTAAGCCCATGGCCCGCTGGCCATGATTGTATAGAACTGGACCGTACTATGAGATTGATTCACAACAGCCGTCTGCCGCAGTTTCGCACTCCGTTTGGCGCTGTGACCACTGGAACTTCCGTTGCACTCTCGGTGATTTTGGAGGATGCCGATCCCAACCAGGCAACGCTTACGCTGCGCACCTGGATCGATGAGATCGGTGAGTCTCTGTATCCCATGACGCACGAGGGCGACGGCATATTTACCGTAGAGCTTGAGTGCACCGAGCCCTGTCTTATCTGGTACAGCTTTATATGCAATATCGAGGGCCAACCCGAGGTTCGCTTGGGCGCGCCGCAAGGCCGCACCGGCGGCGAGGGCGTAACCTACGACTACGCCGAGGTCCCGTCCTTCCAGATTACCGTCTACAAGCACCGCGAAGTTCGTCCCGAGTGGTACGAGCGTGGCATGGTTTACCAGATCTTCCCCGACCGCTATGCACGCGACGAAAACTGGCGCGAGCGCACGCAGACCGAAGTCGAAAAGCCTCGCAACGGAATCCAGCGCCGCATGGTCGAGGACTGGAATGAACCGCCCGAGTACGAGCGTGCCGAAGACGGCTCCATCAAGACCTGGGATTTTTACGGTGGCTCGCTCAAGGGTATCCAAAATGACCTGCCCCGCATCGCGGAGCTGGGCTTCACGGCCATTTACCTCAACCCCATCTTTGAGGCCGCGAGCAACCACCGCTACGACACGGCCGACTACACCAAGATCGACCCGATCCTGGGCACCGAGCAGGACTTTACCGAGCTGTGCCAGACAGCCGAGAAGCTGGGCATCTCCATCATCTTGGACGGAGTCTTCAACCACACGGGCGACGACTCGATCTATTTCAACCGTTACGGCAACTACCCCGGCGTGGGTGCCTGGCAGAGCAAGGATTCGCCGTGGCGCGATGCGTTTACCTTCCACGAGGACGGCTCGTATGACTGCTGGTGGGGCGTGGGCAACATGCCCGCCATCAATGAGAGCTCCGAGCTGGTACGCGAGCGGCTCCTGGGCAAGGACGGCGTGATCCGCAAATGGCTGCGCGCTGGCGCCCATGGCTGGCGTCTGGACGTCGCTGACGAGCTTTCCGACGACTTCCTGGCCGAGATCAAGAAGGCTGTGCTCGCCGAGAAGCCCGACGCGCTGCTGCTCGGCGAAGTCTGGGAAGACGCCTCCAACAAGATCAGCTACGGCCATCTGCGCCGCTATCTGCAAGGCTCCGAGCTGGACTCGGCCATGGATTATCCCTTCCGCGACATGGTCATCGGCTTTTTGATGGGCTACAAGAACGCCTACCAGGCAGCCGAGGATATCGAAACCCTGCGCGAGAACTACCCGAGCGAGGCATTGTCCTGCGCGCTCAACCTGCTGTCGAGCCACGACCGCCCGCGTATCATCTCGGTGCTCGGCGGCGGCCCCGACGAGTCGCAGCTGCCCGAGTGCGAGCGCAGCAAATGGCGCCTGGACGAGAACTCGATGGGCCTGGCCAAGAGCCGTTTTTGGCTCGCCACGCTCATGCAGATGACCTTCCCCGGCGTGCCTTCGATCTACTACGGCGACGAATACGGCCTGGAGGGTCTAACCGATCCGGGCAACCGCCGCACCCTCCCGACCAAGGACCAACTGCACGACTTCGACACGCTGGCTATTGTCAAAAACGCCTCCGCCGTACGCCGCGCACTGCCGTTTATGATCGACGGCGAGATCAAGGCCTTCGCGCTCAACGACGAGGTGCTGGCATACAACCGCGCGGGCAAGGATGGCGAGTCCGCGACTGTTATCATCAACCGTAGTCTGCGCAATTCGCACCGCGTGACGATTCCGGCGCTCGACGAATGCGCGAGTGACGTGATCAGCGGTCACGAGTGCGAGATCCACAACGGCACGGTCACGCTCGATTTGTATCCGCTGGGATCGTCGATCATCTATCACCACGCCGAGCAGCGTCTGCAGGAGCCGCTCGATCACGGTGCGGGCGTTGTGTGCCATATCACATCGGTGCCGACCGACGACGGTAAGCCCGGCACGATCGGCGCGCCCACGCGTCGTTTTATCGACCATATGGCCGCTATGGGCATGCGCTACTGGCAGGTCCTGCCTGTCAACCCGACGGACTTCTTTCGCTCCCCTTACGCCGGTCCTTCGGCCTTTGCAGGCAATATCGACCTGCTGCCCGAAAGCCACAAGGAGCTAGCCGCCGACTTTGAGACCTGGAAGGCCCACGGCGGCGAGGATGCCGATCCGCTGTACACCGCGTTTAAACATCGCAATGCCGATTGGCTCGAGAAGTACTGCGTCTATATGGCCGTCAAAAAGTACTTTGAGGGCGAATCGCGCCACGATTGGCCGGCAGATGTTGCGCGCTACAACGAGCACTTGATTGACGACAAGCGTTTTCACGACGAGGCCGAGCTTCAGGCGTACATGCAGTACCGCTTTGACCTGGCTTGGTGCGAGCTTATGAACTATGCGCACAAGAAGGGCATCGAGGTCATCGGCGATATTCCTATGTACGTGTCCGACGATTCGGCAGATGCGTGGAGCGAACCCGAGAACTTCTGGCTGTCCGATACCGGTAAGGCAATCGAGATCTCCGGTGCGCCGCCCGACAACTTTGCGCCCGAGGGCCAGGTGTGGGGCAACCCGACGTTCCGCTGGGACCACATGAAGCAGAACGGCTACCGCTGGTGGATGGATCGCCTACGTCGTGCGTTCTCGCTCTACGACCGCGTGCGCCTGGATCACTTCCTGGGCTTCCACAGCTACTTTAGCATTCCCGCAGGTAAGGCCTGCGCCGACGGGCGTTGGCTGGCAGGCCCGGGCAAGGACCTTTTCCAGACCGCCTATGACGAGTTGGGGCCGCTCAACTTTATTGCCGAGGACCTGGGCTACCTGACGCCCGGCGTTCGCGCCATGGCTTCGACCTGCGGCTTTCCCGGCATGGACGTGCTGGAGTTTAGCGACTACGACGTCCGCTGCGGCGTGCACCCCACGCCGGGCAAGATCCTGTACACCTCGACGCACGATACGTCGACATTGGCCGGTTGGAGCACGCGTTACTTTGCGGGCGGTGATGAACCAAGCGGTGTTGAGGTGGCGGCCAAGCTGATGAGCGACGCGCTGGCAAGCGACGCTCCCCTGGTGATGATGCCGCTGCAGGATGTCCTGGGGCTGGGCGACGACGCGCGCATGAACGTACCGGGCGTGGCCACGGGCAACTGGACCTGGCAGGCTGACGAGGCCGACGTTGCGGCCGCTGAGGGCAAAACCGCACAGCTCCTGCGCAACACGCATAGATTCTGGGGCGAAGCGTGATAAAACGCCCGATATAGGGTACAGTTACAGACGTTTGAATTTTTGCGGGCAGAGTAATCTGCCCGCTTTGTGCTGAAAAGGAAGTATTATGGCGCGCTACGATTACAAGTGCTCGAGCTGCGGCAACGTGTTTGAGGTTGAGCATCCCATGTCCGAGACCCCCGAGGTCGTGTGCCCCAACTGCGGCGCTCCGGCCGCCAAGACGTTCTCGGCCAGCGGCATCAAGTTTGAGGGCAGCGGCTTCTACAACACCGACCAGCGCAGCGGTGGCTCAAGCACCAGCGCCACCAGCGGCTGCTGCGCCAACTGCCCGCATAACCACTAGAAACCAATCAGCCCCGCGACCGACACCAATCGCGGGGCTGTTTCTTAGCGCTATAGGTAGCTAATTATCAGGCCAGGTTTCCTTATGAATTGCGGTGAAATAAGGACAGTTTGGCAGGTAGAAGCCGCTATTCAATCCCTATTTCACCGCGCATTAGTAGTTAGTTGTGGATCAGGCGGGCGCAGAAGTGGCCGTCGTAGGAGTCGGCGTTTACCGGCACGCTTTGGAAGAGGCCTCGGTCGTTTTGGCGTACGGAGACGAGCTTCTTGGCCTGGGCGAACTCGGGGAGTTGCAGAATCTGCGCCTCGGAAAGCGGTGCCACGCTAAAGCCGGCACCCTCGGGAGAGCTCAAGAACGCTTCCACGACCTGCGTGTTCTCCTCGTCGAAAACCGAGCACGTCGCATAGATGAGCTCGCCGCCGGCAGCCACGCGCGCAGTAGCCTCTTTGAGCATCGTAAGCTGCAGTTTGGGCAGCTCAACCGTCACATCTTTTTCGGTCAGGCGCCACGGTATCTCAGGATGACGGCGCATGGTTCCGGTGCCAGAGCACGGCGCATCGATAAAGACCGTGTCGAACTTAACCGGCTCGCCAAGCATGGCATCAAACGATGTGAGCACCTCATTAAGCTCGCAGGCATCACCCGAAACCGTGCGAACGCCCTGAATACCGGCCTTATGCAGACGAGCGAGATTCAGATCGCACTTGCGATCATGCAGATCGAGCGCCGTATGCTGACGCTCATAGCCCGTACGCTTGGCCTGGCACATCATCACATAGGTCTTGGTGCCACGACCGGCACCAATCTCAAGGCAGCTACCAGGGCGCGTGGCAGCTGTGGCGATAAGCTGCGCGTTGAGATCAGATGCCACCGCGGCAGCACGCTCAAACGCACCCGAAGCAACGGTAACCTGGGCATCAACCGGGGCATGGCAGCCCGGGAAGACAGGTGCGACGAGCTGCGAGATATACGGATCGGGCTTGGAAGGAAAAGCGTTCTCATGCAGGGCCAGCGGCGCGGGGGCCAGATTGCCGGCGAAGCCGAGCGCACCCTCTGGAGTGTCAAACGACGCCATAATGCGAGCGCATAGCCAGCGCGGAAGACCCATCAGGCGCGACAGACGAACCAAGCGTCGCTCAGACTCATCCACGTCGGATGCCGTGGCAAAGTCCTCAACGTTGTCCGCAACCTTGTGCAGCACCGCGTTTGCCAGGCCCGCAGCAGACTTAGCACCACTGCGCACCAGCTCAACACCCTGGCTCACGGCAACGCGGCCCGGCGTATGCAGGTAGAGCATCTCGAAGGCCGAGATACGAAGCGCCATGCGAACGCGCGGCGCAACCTTTTTGGGTTTATCGAGAAACTGATCGAGCAGCTCGTCCAAAATACCCTGCGTGGCGGCCACGCCCAGCGCCAAGCGGGCGGCAAAAGCGGAATCGCGCTGGTCAATAGCCTTGGCCGATGCGCGAGAGGACAGCACGTCGCGCGCATACATGCCGCGGCGATCGGCCTCCATCAGTACATCGAGCGCAAGCTTGCGCGCGGGAGACAGCTTGCTCATGACAATACACCCCACGAAAGATCGGCACCCTGCAAGCCAGCAGCCCAAGCAGAAGCGGCCATAGCACGCTTGCCATCAGGCTTAACCTCGAGCAACTCAACCGAGCCATCGGAAAGGCCAAGGTAAACACGCTTAGCCTGAACGAGAACCTGACCCTCGCCAAGCGACACATCAGCCGCCGCAGCATCGAGCACACGCACGGTCTTGCCGGCAATCACGCAACGAGCAGGCGCGGTATCGGACGAAGCGAGCACATGACGCACGCAATCGAGCGCCGCCATTTGCGGATCCAAGCGCATCTCCTGCTTAGAAATCTTGGCAGCATGGGTAACGAGCGCCTCATCCTGTTCAGTCCACACGGCAGTGCCATCGGCAAGAGAAGGAAGCATATCGGCAAGCAGTTTGCCGCCGAGCTCAGCGAGCTCCATAGTCAGCGCCTCGGCATGCTTACCGGCAACCGACGTGGAAGCCTGAGCACAATAAGCACCAGTATCCACACCATGCCCAATGCGCATAATGGAAACGCCAGCAACCTCGTCACCAGCAAGAATGGCACGCTGAATGGGAGCGGCGCCACGCCAGCGAGGCAGCAGCGAAGCATGAACATTCACAATACCAAGCGGCGCCATATGCAGCACCTCATCGGGCAAAATGCAACCATAGGCTGCCACACAGAAAATATCAGCCTGCGCAGCCTTGAGCACCTCAACAACCTCAGGCGTCATACGATTAGCCTCAACAACCGGTAACCCCAGCTCAAGCGCCTTAGCCTTAACAGGAGACGGCTCAAGCTTCTTACCACGCCCACGAACAGCATCAGGACGAGTAACAACAAGCGCAATCTCATTCCCAGCCTCAACAAGCGAAGTCAAAGAAGGCACAGCAAAATCAGGCGTACCCATAAACACAATACGCATAAAGAACGTCTCCCCTCAAGCAAAGCCGAGACGGCTACAAACAACAGCGGAAAGCCAAGTACCCAGCCCATCCGCAATAACAATTCAACAAGAACAAATATACCCAAAACCAAAGAAAGAGCCGCAATAAAAGCAGCTCTTCCAACAAAGCAATTATCAGCGAAGACGCCTATCCCTGACCCAACGGCACCCGGGCGAGACAAGCAGCGTCAACGTAGTCCCCGGGGCGCCCGCCTATATCGTCCCGCGCGCAGTTTCGCAGCGCAGCGAGAATGTTTGAGCACGGGATGATATAGGCGGCGCCCCGGGGACGGACAAACCTACTCCGTCTCGCCCGGTCGAGCGCCGCGGGCCAGGGCGTCCTGGTACTCCTTGACGGCCTTGAGCCTCTGCATCGGCTTCAGTCGCTCGAACATAGTGTTGCCATGCAGGTGATCGATCTCGTGCTGCAGGCACACGCAGAACAGGTCGCCCGTAGCCTCGTAGCGAATCAGGTTTGCGTCCAAGTCGTACGCCTCGACGACGACATGGTCGGGACGCTCGATCTCACAGCTAATACCAGGAATGGATAGACAGCCCTCGCTATACGGAACGAGATGGTCGCTTTGCTCGACAATCACGGGATTGATGAGCACGTACGGGTCGTAGTCGTTCTTGTCGCTGTAGTCGCAGTCGATGGTAACGAGCTGAATGAGCTCGCCGATCTGCGGAGCAGCCAGGCCGCAACCGCCGTTATCGAACATCATTTTCTTCATCTTCTCGGCAAGCGCCTCGATCGCCGGGGTGATCTCCTCGATGACGGCGCACTCCTGGCGCAGACGAGGGTCGGGCGACAGTACGATTCCGTTGGCTTCCATGGCCATCCTTTCGGTTTGTTACATCAAATCATAGGCGTCGACGTCAACGCTCACGCTCACGCCGCGCACAGAGCCCACCTCTTTGAGGCAGGCGTCGATATCATCAGAGACATGGTACCCCACGGGCGACTTCACAAGCAGATGGAAGCGGTAACGGTCCTTGGCTCTCTCGATTACACACGAAGCCGGGCCTAGCACCTGCGGCACGGCACTCCCCGCCCGCAAAAAATCGGGCGCGGCGGCATGCCAGCGGCGCTTAAGAAGCTTTGCAATGCGCCCAATGTAGTCCTGCGCGTCGTCTCGGTTTGCCGACCACACCAAGATGTTGACCAGGCGAACAAACGGCGGGTACAGCGCGTCGCGGCGCTGGTCCAAATCGTAGTCGGTAAAGATCGAACGGTCGTGCTCAGCGACGGCACGAATGACCGGATCCTCGGGCAGGTAGGTCTGGACGATCACCTCGCCGGGACGATCACCACGACCGGCACGGCCGGCGACCTGCTCCAGTAAATCGTAGGCGCGCTCCCCCGCTCTAAAATCGGGCAGTTTTAACGCAAAGTCGGCATTGACCACGCCCACGAGCGTGACCTCGGGAAAATCGAGACCTTTAGCGATCATCTGGGTACCCAGCAACACGGCGCAATCCGCCGCATCGAACTGCTCGAGCAGCTTTTTGTGCGCATCCTTGCCACGCGTGGAATCGGCATCCATGCGAATGATGGCAACGTCCTCGGGAAGCAACTGGTGCAGAGCGTCCTCGATCTGCTGCGTGCCCAGGCCCATTTTTGCCAGGTAGCGACTGCCACATTTGGGGCAACGGCTCGTGGGCGCGGGATACGGCTGCACGCGCCAAGACGAACCGCATGTGTGACACTTCAGCGTGTGTGTGCGCTCGTGATACGTAAGCGCTGTGGAGCAGTGGTTGCAGGTGGGGACGCAGCCGCACTCGCGGCACATAAGGAATGGCGCAAAGCCACGGCGGTTATGCAGCAGCACGGCCTTCTCGCGGCGCTCGACCACACGCTCCAAGCCCTCCATCAAGGGTTTTGAGAACATGGAGCGGCTGCCGTGCGAGAACTCGCGGCGCAGGTCGGCAATGCGGACCGTGGGAAGCACGGCGTGTCCGGGGCGCTCGGGCATCTCGACACGCGTCCAGGTGGCACCGTTATACATGCCGCGGCGGCAGCGGTCGAGGGCCTCGGCAGAAGGCGTGGCCGACCCCAGCACGAGCGGGCAGCGATAGCGGCGCGCCATCTCGGCTGCCACCTCGCGCGCATGGTAGCGCGGACTGGACCCCTGCTTGTAGCTGGTCTCGTGCTCCTCGTCAATGATGATGAGGCCCAGGTCGTCAAGCGGGCAAAAGAGCGCCGAACGTGCGCCGACGACCACGCGGGCCGCACCGCTGGCAACCATATCCCACTGGTCCAGGCGCTCGCCGGCCGAAAGCCGCGAATGGAACACGGCGACCGTCTCGCCAAAGCGCGAACGGAAGCGGCCGACGGTCTGGGCCGTCAGCGAAATCTCGGGCACCAGCACGCAGGCCGAGCGACCGGCTGCAAGCACGCGCTCAATGGCGGAGAGGTAAACCTCGGTTTTGCCGGAGCCGGTGACGCCGTCCACGAGCACCACGTCGCCGTGCGCATCCAGGCGAGCGCGCTCAATCTGCGCGAGGGCCTGTCGCTGACCGTTGGTGAGTGCCATCGGGGCCTTGCCGCTCGCCGAGGACAGCGTGGTCTGCTCGTTGCAGCCACGCCAGGCGCGGCGCTCCTCCACAACCACGACGCCGCGTTTTTCGAGCGCCTTGATGGTCGACGACATGCTGTTATAGAGAAGGTTGAGGTCGCGCGTCGTGACCGGGCCGCACTGGAGCGCCTCGATGAGTTGGCGCTGGCGGACCGCGGTCTTGGGCGGCGTATAGTCGAAGCCTTCGGGCGTGAGCATGACCCAGCGATTTTGGATGGGTTTGACGGCTGGACGTTCAACCGTCCACACGCCGTCGTCACCCTTGACCACACGCGGACTGCCGCCCGGGGGCAAAAACAGGCGCAGGCACTCGGAAAGCGTTGCGACGTACTCGTGGCTCATCCAGCGTGCGATACGGGCGGCTTCGGCGGTAAAGAGCGGTTTGCTGAGGATAGCCTCGACGGCTTTAATGCGCGCGGGGTCGAGGGCGTTGTTACCCTGCAGGTCGCCCAGCTCAGGCGCAATGTCGACGACATAGCCCGCGGCGGCACGGTTACCAAAGTGAACCAGGACCGTGGATCCGATCTGCGCCTCGTTGGCAAGGGACTGGGGAATGCAGTAGGCGAATGGCTCGGACAGCGCTCGGGTAGGAATGTCGAGAACCACGCTCGCGTAGGCAGCGATGGGCTCAGGTGCAGGCTTAGGCTGAGCCGAGGCAGCGGCAGGCACGGGCTTCACCAGAGCCTCCTCCGGTTCCGGCGAACCAAACAGCGACAGTTGTTGAGCCATACACCACCTCTAACGAACGGACCTGAAAGGGGTGGGACAAAATAATCAGTAGAGTTTGTCCCATGGCCGATACGAGTGTCGAGCTCGTTGCGTCACTCGAACATGGGACAAACACTACTGATTATTTTGTCCCAGCAACCCACTCATCGGTACAGAAACAAGAGCCCCGCTCGGGGGAACGGGGCTCGGATACATGCGTTTACGCGTCTACTACAGCGCCATCGTGCGGGCGCGGTCGATACGCGCCAGGCAGTCGTCGCGGCCGACGAGCGCCATGGTCTCGCCCAGCGGAGGGCTCACCATGTTGCCGCAGACGGCGACGCGCACGGCCTGGAACACCACGCGCTTCTTAAGGTCCATCTGCTCGGGCAGCGGCTCAAGCGCGGCGTCGATGGCCTCGGCAGTCCACTTGTCCACGCCCTCGAGCGCGGCCTTGGCGGCATCCAGAATGGCGACCATGCCTTCCTTAGCCAGACCCTTGTTAACGGATTTCTCGTCATACTCGAGCGTCTCGGCCGTAGCAAAGATGGGAGCGGCGACGGTCACGACGTCGGCCGGCATCTTGGTGCGCGGCTTGACGATGGCGGCAAGCGCGTCGATCCAGTCCTCGCCGTACTCGACGTTGCCCTCGATGAGACCCGCCTCGTGCAGCTCGGGGACCATGATCTCGTCGGCAAACTGGGCATCGGACATGCCGTTGATGTACTCGGCATTGACCCAATCGAGCTTCTTGGGATCGAAGGTCGCCGGGTTCTTGGAGATGCGGTCGAGCGAGAACTTGCTGGCCAGGACATCGCGCGGGATGATCGTGGTCTCGCCGTCGAGCGACCAGCCGAGCAGCGCCAGATAGTTGACGAAGGCGTCGGAAAGGTAACCAGCGTCGCGGTACTCCTCCACCGAAGTTGCGCCGTGGCGCTTGGAGAGCTTCTTACCGTCGGCGCCCAGGATCATGGAGATGTGGGCGAACGTGGGCACGGGCGCGCCGAGGGCCTCGTAGACCATGACCTGGCGCGGGGTGTTGGACAGGTGGTCGTCGCCGCGGATGACATGGGTGATCTTCATCATGGCGTCGTCGACGACGGTCGCGAAGTTGTACGTGGGCGTGCCATCGGAGCGGAAGATGACAAAGTCGTCGAGCTCCTTGGCGTCGAAGGTCACCTCGCCGTGGACGGCGTCGTGGATGACGACGTCGCCGCGGTCCTCGGGCACCTTGATGCGCAGGACGTAGGACTCGCCGGCCTCGATGCGGCGGCGGGCCTCCTCGGGATCAAGATCGCGGCAACGACGCTGATAGCCCTGGAAGGGGTCCTTGCGCTCCTGCGCGGCCTTGCGGTCGGCATCGAGCTGCTCCTTGGTGCAGAAGCAGGGATAGGCCTTGCCCTCATCCCAAAGCTTCTGGGCGGCCTGCTTGTACAGGTCCAGGCGCTCGGTCTGGGCATAGGGACCATAGTCGCCGCCCACCTCGGGGCCCTCGTCCCAGTCCAAGCCCAGCCAACGCATGGCGCGCAAAATGATCTGCGTGTTCTCGTCGGTGGAACGGGTGGGATCGGTGTCGTCGATGCGCAGGATGAACGTGCCGCCGTTTGCACGGGCGAAAGCCCAGTTATAGATAGCGGTGCGGGCGCCGCCGATGTGCAGCTTGCCCGTCGGTGAGGGTGCAAAGCGGACGCGAACGTCTGATGCCATGGAAATCTCCTCGATTGCAGGATGGATGTCTAACCGCACCAGTATAAAGCATCAAAGCAACCTCCGCACAAAGGGCACCGACCCACTCATTGGGGACAGACTTAAATGAGTGGGTGCGGAAAGGGTGTGAATGTTTGATTTACGCGCTATGATGTGCCCTTGCATAGAGAGCCCGGCGGAATGGTAACGGTCGCCGGGACACGTTTTTGAAAGGACAATCATGTCAGAAGAACTTCGTTCCATCCCACCCCAACACGGGTCCTTTGTTTTTACGTCGGAGTCGGTGACCGAAGGTCATCCCGATAAGATCGCTGACCAGATCAGTGACGCCGTCCTCGACGCAATCCTCGCCAAAGAAATAGAGCTCCAGGAGCAGGGCTACATCGCCCCCAACGGCGTGCCTGCCAACGTGGAGAACGTCCGCTGCGCCTGCGAGACCCTCGTGACCACCGGCACCGTCATCGTCGCCGGCGAGATTCGCACCCAGGCCTACGTCGACGTACAGGAAATCGCCCGCGGCGTCATCCGCCGCATTGGCTACAACCGCGCCAAGTTCGGTTTTGACTGCGACACCTGCGGCGTTATGAGCCTCATCCACGAGCAGTCGCCCGATATCGCCCAGGGCGTTGACGAGTCCTTCGAGACCCAGACCGGCGCTACCACCGACCCGATCGACCTGATCGGCGCCGGCGACCAGGGCATGATGTTCGGTTATGCCTCCAACGAGACCAAGACCCTCATGCCCATGCCGCACTACCTGGCAAGCCGCCTGGCCGAGCGCCTGGCTGCCGTGCGCCATGACGGAACCCTGCCCTACCTGCGCCCCGACGGCAAGACCCAGGTCACGGTGCGCTACGAGGAAGGTAAGCCCGTGGAGGTCACGACCATCGTCATCTCCACGCAGCACGCCGCCGAGATTGAGGACATGGGCAAGATCAAGGCCGACCTCATCGAACACGTCATCACCCCGGTCATGGCCGCCGAGAACATGCCGTGGGACAACGCGGACATCTACGTGAACCCCACCGGTCGCTTTGTCGTGGGCGGCCCCATGGGCGACACGGGCCTCACCGGCCGCAAGATCATCGTCGACACCTACGGCGGCTACGGCCGTCACGGCGGCGGTGCCTTTAGCGGCAAGGACTGCACCAAGGTCGACCGTTCCGCCGCGTATGCCGCGCGCTGGGTCGCTAAGAACGTGGTCGCCGCCGGTCTGGCCGACCGCTGTGAAGTCGAGCTCGCCTACGCCATCGGCGTTTCCAAGCCCCTCTCAATCATGGTCGACACCTTCGGTACCGCGCATGTTGCCGAGGACAAGATCGTCGAGGCCGTCGAGAAGACCTTCGACCTGCGCCCAGGCGCAATCATCCGCGACCTAGACCTGCGTCGCCCCATCTACGAAAAGACGGCAGCCTACGGCCACTTCGGCCGAGAAGACGCCGACTTCACCTGGGAGAAGACCGACCGAGTCGAAGAACTCAAAGCAGCCTGCGGCCTGTAAGCCAACGGCAAAAGCTGCAGCCACATATCGATGCACCAAAAGAAGTACCGGCCCCAACCGGTACTTCTTTTTTATTAATCCGGTGGTGAAGATATTTCGATATGGGCATACGCAACGTCAGCAGCCAATGAATTTTGGAGCACATGCGCCTCTACCATGTATCCTTAGTCCCGAGGGGCGGGGCATAAGGTCGATCGCGAGTTCCGCACGAGCCGGAGAGCACTTAATGTGCTCTCCGTGCGAGTCAGGACTGTCCGGGCAGGCGACCTTATATATTTGCCCTCCCCGGGGCTCCTCGCCAGTCCCCCTCAGCTAGTTCTTCAGCGAGTTCAGCGGTGCCGGGAAGCGTCCACCACGGTGGGCAAGCACGGTGCCGGCGTTGGGGTTCACCGGCATGATGGGCGCACGGCCGAACAGACCGCCGTATTCGACGCAGTCGCCCACGCCCTTGCCGATGGCAGGAATCACGCGGACGGCCGTGGTCTTGTTGTTGATGACGCCGATGGCCATCTCGTCGGCGATGATGCCGGCGATGGTCTCGACCGGGGTGTCGCCGGGGATGGCGATCATGTCCAAGCCAACGGAGCACACGCAGGTCATGGCCTCGAGCTTCTCGAGCGAAAGCGCGCCGGCCTCGACGGCGGCGATCATGCCGGCGTCCTCGGACACGGGGATAAAGGCGCCCGAGAGGCCGCCCACGCTGGAGCTGGCCATGACGCCGCCCTTCTTGACGGCATCGTTGAGCATGGCGAGCGCGCAGGTCGTGCCGGGGCCACCGCAGGTGCCCACGCCGATGATTTCGAGGATGCGCGCGACGGAGTCGCCAATGGCAGGCGTGGGAGCCAGCGACAGGTCGACAATGCCTTTCTCGACACCCAGGCGATGGGCGGCCTCGCGGCTCATGAGCTCGCCGGCACGGGTGATCTTAAAGGCGGTCTGCTTTATCTTTTCGGCGACTTCCATCATCGAGGCGGAATCGGGCAGCGTCTCCAGGGCAGCGGCCATAACGCCGGGGCCCGAGACGCCTACATTGATGACGGCGTCGGCCTCGCCACCGCCGTGGACGGCGCCCGCCATAAACGGGGAGTCCTCGACCATGTTGGCAAAGCAGACAAACTTGGAAGCGCCAACGGAATCCTGGTCGGCCGTGAGCTTGGCGGCGTCGATGATGGTCTGCGCGGCCATGAGCACGGCGTCCATGTTGATGCCGGCACGCAGGCTGGCGACGTTGACGCTGGAGCAGACGCGGCTCGTGGTGGCGAGCGCCTGGGGGATGGACTGGATGACGCGTCGATCGGCGTCGCCGATGCCCTTCTGGACGAGTGCGGAGAAGCCGCCCAGGTAATCGATGCCGAGCGTCTCGGCCGCGCGGTCGAGGGCATGCGCGATGGGGGTGAGGTCCTCATCCTTGCAGCATGCGGCGATCTGCGCCACCGGGGTGACGGAAACGCGCTTGTTGACGATGGGGATACCGTACTCGCGCTCGAGGTTCTCGGCGGTCTCGACCAGATGCTCAGCCGTGTGCGTCACGTGGTCGTAGATCTTCGTGCACATGCGGTCGAGGTTCTCGTCACCGCAACCCATGAGCGAAACACCCATGGTGATGGTCCTGATGTCAAGGTTCTGCTCCTCAACCATGCCGCGGGTTTCCGCGATTTCTGCGGGCGTGATCGCCATCCTTGCGCTCCTATCTGCCAAAACGAGCATAGTCTTATCTATTCTAACGTGCCGCACGTG